>JBAYFV010000038.1:0-15798 GCA_041666985.1 Victivallales bacterium | reverse complement strand
TTTCCCATTTATAAAATTTGCGAGTTTCGCAAATTTTTATCCAACCATCGCAACGAAAATGTCCTCGATCATCAAGGTCTGGACTTCGCAAGTCTTCGGTTTGTACCTGTTGGAAATGTCGTCGAGCATCTCCTTCCTGAAATCCTTGACCGTCAACGACAGTTCATGTCCGAATCTTTCCTTTTTTAGAAGACCTGAAACGGACAAGCCATCAGGAATATTGTCATCAAAAACCATCCTGATCTTCTTTACTTTGTCTTTCAGTTCTTCGACAGGCATTGAAACAAGAAGATTTCCCTCATGCATGATTCCCACATGGTCGGACAGTTTTTCGACCTCGTTGACTATGTGAGTTGAGAAGAAGACTGTTCTTTCCTCCACTGCAAGCGCCCCGGCAATGCTTTCCATGAATTCCCTGCGGACAATCGAGTCAAGCCCGGAAGTCGGATCATCCAGGATCAGAAGTTCTGAATTATGACACATTGCAATGATCAGCGCCACCTGCGCATACATTCCGCGCGAAAGTTCTCTTAAAGTCGGATTTCGCGGCAAGGAGAAACGGGAAAGAAGTTCATCCGCCAGCTTCTCGTCCCAATTGCTGTAGAATGATCTGCTGAACCAGAGAGTTTCAGCGACCGTCATCCAGTCATACATCTTCTGGTTTTCCGACACATAGCCGATCTTAGATTTGACAAGTTCCGGACTTTTTTCAGGATCCAGTCCGAGGATTTCGACGGTGCCGGAACTCTTTTCGAGGAGACCGAGAAGCATCCGGATCGTAGTTGTCTTTCCTGCGCCATTTCTCCCGAGAAAGACATATACCGACCCTTTCGGGACTTCCAAGTCAACCCCTTTCACCGCCTCTTTCCCGCGGGCATAAGTCTTTTTAAGCCCTTTAGTCCTGATGGCAAAATCGCTCATGGCATTCTCCTATCGTATTTCAGTAAATAATAATTAAGATTCTGAAATTAGGCGGCCAAAGGCCGCAACTTTAAGTAGTTTGCGATCTCCGAGCGCAAGAAACAAATTCGCCATTTGCGCCAAGGATGTCGCAAGCTACTCGCAACTTTTTTGGAACGCCAGCACCTTGCTGGCATCCTTTTTAATGTGGTACAGGCGTCTCGCCTGTGTTTTAAGAAAGAATAAGAACAGGCGAGATGCCTGTACCACATTCTTTTACATAATCCAAAAAGCGCGGCTGACACCGCGCCCCGCGATAAACTCGGGGGAGCCACTCCAAAAGATTGCTTCCTCCTTCGCCAAGGCTACGGGGGACAGGTCGCAATCAGATATCACAATCAATTTTCGCAGACACAAGTGATGTCATCCTTTCCCTTTGTGTTTTTCCCCAGATTAAGGCCTCCATCATCCTTCTTGTTTTGTCCGATGCTGTAGAGGATGAAACCTTCTCCATTCCTGCGGTAAACAAAATTCTTTCCGGAAAAATAGTCTGTCGAAAGCTTTGGAAGGATTCCCGGCACGATCTCTTCAAGTTTTTCCGGATATGAGCCGTGTTCCGCCTTGTAGATTTTCAGCGCAAATGCCTGACGGTTCAAGTCAACATAAATCTTATATCTGTATATTGATAGATCATAAATGTTAAGAAAAGGAAAGAATAAATGGCCTTGGAATTTGCGATTATCCTCATCTACAATTTTCAATATTTCCTCTAGATCATCTATTCTGAACAAGTGGCTTTGACGAATAGAGGATACCAAATTCATATAGAGAACCTTCTTGTTGCAAGGTTTCCCAAAATAGTCTATCAGCAGATATTCAAATATTCTATTGTTTATTCCTGGCAATGAACCTCTCTGATACTGCCCTGTCAGATATTTATTTATCCTGTCGTAATAATCTGAAACAGAATCCTGAATCATCTTTTCAGGAAGTTCCATGCTGGTCTTGTCCAGCCTTGACAGGAAAAATCTGAACTGTTCAAGATATTTTCCATCGGATGGAACTTTGAGAATGATCCCGGCTATCCCATTTTCAGAACCGCTTAAGCTTGCATGCATATAATAAACTGGTTTTCCCGGGGCTCCGTCAAAAAGCTTGGAAATCTTCTGGCATAAGGATATGACTTCATCATATTTCTTATCCGCTAAAAGGGGTTCGACATGCAGTTTGAAAATACTTGGAAACCTAGAAAGTTCGCGGCTCTCTTTGCAGAAGCCATACTCATCAAAAGATATGCTGAATCTGCGGTGCGGTATCGCAACGATTTCATCTACGGTATCCGAAAGTTCCTTGTAGTCCGGATCATTGAAAAGCAGTTCCTCCGGGGGCTTCCCGTTTTTTCCGGTAAAATAATTGGCGTAGATTTTCTTTTCAAGCGCAAAGGCTCTCTGATACAGGTCATCGGACTTCTTTTCCTCATCCGTCAGCTTGTTCAAATGCTCCACATTGACTTTGAGTCCAGCAATTTCGGCTTCGCGAGTAACCCTACAAAGTTTCCAGCCCGCATAAATGTCCAATGTCAGAAAAAACAGCACTGAGAAGATGGATAATGTGATGGAGACTATTGCGAGTAGAACTACTGGACTTGCATCCTTTGACACTTTTTTCTGCCATATGGTGTAGCCGGTAAAGAGAGAAATTGCGGTAAAGATGATTAACAGGACAATAAACGTTTCTCTAAGATCAAACGTGATAAATATTACAGAGGCAGTGATATGGGGAATTGAAACAAATATTAATAAAAGACCTGAAAATGAAAGTAATAAATTAATTTTCCCTTTCCCCTTGATATTGGGAAGCAATGTACCGGCAAAGACATAGCTATAAATGAAAAGCAACCCAAGAAAACCTCTGAATATGCCTTGCGGAGACTTGAAGAAATCGCTGCTATACAAACCAAAGATTCCGAACGACAATAGAATCAGTATGAACAAGATGAGAAGTCCGGAAAAGTATTTCACCCAGAATATTTTTGCCGTGGAGACTGGTTTGATCAGAAGGAATGATACCGTGTTATTTTTAAGTTCATAATAAAATGATGAAAAGAGAACGACAAATAATGAGATAATCGGAAATATTAATCCTCCTATAAAATATTTTGAAAAACCCCAGTCATCACGTCTGACATCCGGGAAGATATATGGCAAGCAGGGCAAGACTATTCTTACAAGAAGCATAAGCATGATTGCGATAATCACAAACGTCCTGCATTCACGCCATTCTTTCCATATGAGGGCTTTTATCGAGGTCATTCTTTCTCCTTGTTTGACAAAGCTTCTGAAAACATTTCCCTGATTTCCTTATCGGTATATCCAAAACTGCGAGCCTGTCCAAGAAATGCATTAAGCGATTCGCTTATTATCTTATGTTTTTCCTTGGAGAGCGGCTCCAACACATTTTCGGAGATATAATTGCCCTCACCACGTTTGCTTTCGATGATTTTCTCGTGTTGGAGTTCCCTGTAGATTCTAGCGACGGTATTTGGATTTATTCTGAGTCTTATGGAGAGATCGCGGACGGAAGGAAGTTGGTCACCCGGCTTCAGGGAACCGCAGACCACAAGCAGTTTTATCTGCCGCATGATCTGCAGATAAATCGGGACTCCGCTTTCAGTATTGAGTTTGATATCCATACAATTTTGACCAGTCCTTTTGTCTGTACCAGCATAATAGTACAATGGTGCATCATTGTCAAATAGCGAAAATAAATTAATCTTAAAAACGCCTTAGCGATACTACCGCGATTGATTAAGTAGATACGAGTTCAAGCTTCAGCTTGGATATTCTCTTTAATGCCAAAAGAATTGGGGACAAGCTAAAGCTTGAACTCCAACAAATATTATCTCCGCATAAACCTTCCTGTCGTTTTGCAATTCCCTCAACACATCAATAATTTTTTGCTTGAATATGTCCTTTAACTATTTATACTTATGATCTCATTATGAAAAGCAAATTCAAAAAAATATTCTGGTTTGTCCTTAGGATAGTTTTGGCTGCCGGGATTATCGGCTGGCTGGTTTACAAGAATTATGACAAACTCGCAGAAGCCGTGCTGAAAATCAATCCTCTGTGGCTGATCCCGGCGGTTCTGCTTTACGCCCTGCATATTGTCGCCGGTGCGTGGAGATGGCAGATTCTCCTCAATATCCAGAAAATACACCTCTCGTTTCTTGAATCACTTTCACTGACGCTCCAAGCCCTTTTCTTTTCCCTTGTGATTCCCGGCGGTGCGGTTGGAGGCGACCTCGCAAAAGCCGGATTCATCGCGGCAAGAACCCAGAAAGGGGAACGGCTCAAAGGAGTATTTACTATTCTCATTGACCGTGTCATCGGAATGATCGCCCTTTTTGCACTGGCCGGAGTTGTCGGGATAATGTCGCTTAAATTTCTAAGAAGCCTCTCCGGCATAATGGAACTCGTTATTTACGCCCTGATTTTCGGATGTATCATGGGACTGGCTTCGGCGGCAGCGCTTTTCTTTCACAGGAACCTGGAGAAGACAAGCTTATTCTCATGGCTGATTTCCCATGGGGACAGGATGTCAAAAGGAGCCCTCCACAATCTCATGAACGCAATGGACAATTTCAGGGCAGAGTACAGAATACTCTTATTCTGCTTTGCCATAAGCATATTGCTAATACATCTGAACATTGCATTGGTCGTGTACTTGATAGGACACGGAACCGGAGCGGAAAACCTGACTTTTCAGTTATCAATACTGACATCCTCCCTCGGAAACACTGTCGGCGCCCTTCCGATAACACCATCAGGCGTTGGAACCAGGGATTTTGTTTTCAAGGAACTGCTCAGCGCGGGCGGAATAACCGGACAGTCTCTTTTAATTCCATTGATCTACACTTCAATATTCCTTTGTTTCAACCTTTTCGGCGGACTTATATTCATATTCAGTAAAAAGAAAAACAAACAGGATTTGCCATGAACAGAAACGTATACCTTAATATTGTTGCAACAGTTCTCCTTTTATGTGTTCTGGTTATAGGGCTGGCGCTGGTTTACTCCGTTGACCTCATGAGGAAACGCACCGAACAGGTTTCAGAACAGCTCAATGGCATCCAGTCGAAAATAAACAATCTCGAAAAAAAGATCGCCGAAGGATCTATCGCTCCGCTCCAGACGCAGGACAGACAGGATCAGAAAGCCGGAACTGTTGCGAAAATCGCAAATCTTCAGTATTACAATCCCGACGCCGAATCCGGCGGCAGGCTGATCAGCGCAGTTGCAAGCGAGACAAAAAACATGAACTCGCTCGTCAATAACGAGGGTTTCGTATCCGCCATATGGGATTACGCAACTGATTCCCTTGCCGACAGGAATCTCGAACATGTCGAAATTTTCGAACCCAAACTTGCCGAAAGCTGGTCTCTGTCCGACGATAAGATGACCTATACGGTAAAACTCAGGAAAGGCGTGCTCTGGCATGATTTCACCGATCCTGTCACCGGAAAAAAATGGACCGATGTTGAAGTGACCGCCAATGACTTCAAATTCTATGTGGATGTCGTAAAGGATGAGACAAGCGACTGCGCGCCACTGCGGACCTATCTGCAGGACATGGAGAAAATCGAGGTCGTGTCGGACTATGAATTCAAGGTGCGCTGGAGCAAAAAATACTTCCTGTCAGAGTCAATCACACTCGGGCTGAATCCGCTGCCAAGACATCTTTACCATGCGTACGAAGGCCCTTTTGACGGCAAACGGTTCAATGACGACCATGAAAGGAACCGCATGATAGTCGGCTGTGGCCCATACTGTTTCGACCGCTGGGAGAAAGGACAGCGGGTTGTCCTCAAGAGATGGGAAAAATATTACGGCAAAAAATATGGTGTCATGCCGCCGATAGAAAACGTGGTTTTTGAAATCATCCAGCATCCGAACACACAATTCCAGTCCCTCCTTTCCGGAACAATCGACAGGATGGGGCTTACCCCGGAACAGTGGAAAAGCAGGACGAGCATTCCCGAATTCGACGGAAAGAACGGCAAACTCGTGAAAATGAAATATCCGTCCCGGAGCTACAGCTATATCGGATATAATTTTAAAAATCCGCTTTTCCAGGATAAAACAGTCAGGCAGGCGCTGACGCATCTTGTTGACAGGGAAAGGCTGCTGAAGGAAGTTTATTACGGCCTGGGAAGAATTGTTTCAGGCCCGTCATTCATTGACTCTCCGTACTATGACAAAAGCATCCAGCCCTATCCGTTTTCCGTGGAAAAGGCGAAAAAGCTGCTGAAGGAGGCGGGATGGAAAGACTCTGACGGTGACGGGATTCTGGATAAGGACGGGAAAAAATTCGAGTTCACAATCCTCGGTATTTCAAACCATCCGATACAGGAGCGGATACTCCCCATTGTTAAGGAGGACATGGCGAAAGCGGGAATTGTCATGAAAATAGCGACCGTCGAATGGTCGGTTTACACACAGCGTCTGGAGAACAAGAATTTTGAAGTCTGCATCCTTGGATGGGGGATGGGATTTGAAGACGACCCGTACCAGCTATGGCATTCAAACGAGGCGGAGAAGCAGGGTTCGAGCAACCATATATGTTTTAAGAACAAGGAAGCGGACAGGCTCATAGAAGAAATAAGAACATGCTTCGATCTTGACAGGAGAATCAAACTCTGCCATGATTTTCACCGGCTTCTCCATGAAGAACAGCCCTACACCTTCCTTGTTTCCCCATACAGCCTTGTCGCCCAGAGCGGAAGCTACAGAAACGTACGGGTATTCCCCGGCGGTATTGATTCAAAGATAATGTGGTGTCCGAAAGCCGAGCAGAAAGCAGTTCCGTCGGGAAAATGAAGGAATCGGAGAATCGGCGCTGAGGACATCAGAACAGCTCCTTACGAGCTTTAATACAAACCTTGAAAAGATCCAAATATTTTTTTAGGAATAAAAAAATTGAAGACAAAAATCTTAAAACTCAATGCATTCATAAAAGACTGCGGCAAGGTCATGGTCGCGTATTCCGGGGGGATTGATTCCTCGTTTGTCCTCAAACTTTGTGCTGTCCAGCTTGGAAAGGCAAATGTCCTGGCCGTCACCGGCGCTTCGGAAACATTCACGAAAATTGAACTTGACAATGCGGTGGATTTCGCAAAATCAATCGGAGTCAGGCATGAGATCGTCACAACCAGGGAAATAGACAATCCTGATTTCAGGTCCAATCCTCCCTTGCGCTGCTACCACTGCAAAAAGGAGTTTTATTCAAAGCTTGCGGAACTCGCAGAAAAACGGGGTTTCAAATACATTTTCGACGGCTCGAACAAGGACGATCTTTCGGATTACCGTCCGGGACGGAAAGCGGCGGCGGAGTTCGGGATAATCAGCCCGCTGATAAAATTCGGGCTGACAAAAAAGGATATCCGCGGACTCTCGAAAAAGATGGGGATAAAAATCTGGGACAAGCCTTCCAATCCGTGTCTGGCAAGCAGGGTGCCCTATGGCGAGGAGATTACCGAGAAGAAACTTGAAATGATTTTCAAGGCGGAAAAATTCCTGAAGGACAGAGGATTCATTAACGTAAGGGTGCGGCATCACGGGAAACTCGCCAGGATTGAAGTTCCCGAAAAAGAAATAATAAAACTGTTGAAAGAGCCGTTGAAAAGCGCCATCATCAAGGAGTTCACCTCCATCGGCTTCACCTGGGTTTCAATAGACATCAAAGGCTACAGGACCGGCAGCCTGAATGAGGCTTTTGGGAAGTAATTTTTAAACAGGATGAGCCTGTTTAAAAATTACCTATCGTATCACCCTGTAAACCACATCGGAATATTTTCAGTATTTCATTGTGCTCTCCGTGATTCTGTGAGATACCCTATATTACGTATTTATTTTTCCAAAGAACTGTGCTTCTCTCGTATGTATCTTGCAAATATCCCCAGCTGGCCATTTATCAAGTGAGCCTTCAACATAAATGCGGAGAGCCGAGTATGGTGTCTATTCCCAAAAAATCCCTCCATGCTTTCCGGCATGGCGGGATTTTTTTTGGTTGAATATGTTGGACAGTTACTTCTGCGAATTCAGCAGAGCCTGGTCGAAGTCGGCTATGATATCCTCGATATTCTCGATTCCGACGGAGACACGGATGAATTCAGGAGTGATTCCTGCCGCTTTCTGGGCTTCTGGACTCATCTGCTGATGACTTGTCGAAGCTGGATGGAGAACAAGTGTCTTGGCATCCCCCACATTTGCGAGATGGCTTGCGAGTTTCACTGAATCAATAAATTTCATCGCCGCCTTGTGTCCGCCCTTTACACCGAATCCAAATACGGAACCGAAACCGCCTTTCAGATATTTTCTGGCGGTATCGTGATAAGGATGATCCTTAAGTCCGGTATAACTGACCCATTCGACAAGTTTGTGCTTCTTCAGGTATTCTGCAAGCGCAAGTGAATTTTCGCCGTGCGCCTTTATTCTCAGCGGAAGTGTTTCCAGCCCCTGTATGAAAAGGAAGGAATTGAATGGACTCGGGCAAACCCCTATGTTCCTCATTCCCTGAACTCTGGCCTTTACAATATAGGCGATGTTTCCCGCACCCGGCACATTCTTAAGGGCATCCCAGTAAACAACACCGTGATAGCTGGGATCCGGAGTCGTGAATTCGGGGAATCTTCCGGTTGACCAGTCGAATTTTCCGCTGTCAACAATGACTCCCCCTATCGAAGTGCCATGTCCGCCAATCCATTTTGTGCATGAATGAATCACGACATCCACCCCGTGTTCAATGGGTTTGCAGAGGACCGGAGCAAACGTGTTGTCCATGAAAAACGGCAGACGTTCCGCGTGTGCGGCCTTCGCAATATTTTCAATGTCCGGGACATCGCCTTTCGGATTCCCGATTGTCTCCGCATAGACAAGCTTAGTGTTCGGCTTAATCGCCTTTTTGACATTTTCCGGAGTGAAATCGTCAATGAAAGTGACACTGATTCCGAAACGCGGGAAAGTATAGCGGAAGAGAGTGTCTGTTCCGCCGTACAGCGAAGATGAACTTATTATATGGTCTCCAGCCTGCGCGACATTTGTAATCGCCAGGAAAATGGCGGCCATTCCGCTGGATGTTCCGAGAGCGCCGGTGCCGCCTTCAAGTGCGGCGACCCTTTTTTCCCAGACATCGGTGGTGGGATTCATGAGGCGCGTATAGATGTTGCCGAACTCTTTAAGTGCAAACAGATTTGCCGCATGCTCCGCAGATTTGAACACATAACTTGATGTCTGATAAAGAGGGACCGCCCTCGCCCCGGTAACCGGATCAGGCACTTGCCCCGCATGAAGAGTTGTTGTCGAGTCTCCTAATTTTCCCATGGTGAAATTCCTTTCTGAATATTGTTATTTGTTAATTGAACAGCGCTGTTGTCAGATTACATATTCCAACGCATTCTCCTTATGCTCTTCAAGTATTGACGCCAAGGTTATCTTTTCAGCCGTGTCCCTGAGAGAGCTTGCAATCTTTTTCCAGACATTGCTTGTCTGACAGTCTTTAACTCTTGAACAGTTTTTTTCATCGGACACGCAATCCACCAGAGTAAGCTCCCCTTCAAAAAGCTCTATGACATTGAGAATATTTATGTCTTCCGCCGCTTTGTTGAGGAAATATCCCCCGTTGCAGCCGCGCATCGTCCTGACAAGTCCGGCGTTTTTCAGAGGAATCATAATCTGTTCCAGATAAGGCTCGGAAATCTCCTGCTTTTTTGAAATTGATTTGCCCTGCGCCGCTTTTCCGTCGCGGTTGTCCAAGGCAATCTGCAGGAGTATTCTCAATCCGTATCTTGATTTTGTTGATAACCTCATTCCGAGCATATCCTTTATTGTTTATATCCACAGTATACATTAAAAAACACCGCCTGCAAATGCTATTATATTTTTTTCATTCAAATAAGGGTTCCAAAAATTCATAATTTGAATGAAAAAATATAAGTGGTAGAATATGAGCCTTGTTAAAATGATATAATTCAAAAATGAAGAATACACATGACAGACAAACTTAAAGAAAAGCTTTCGTCGCAGATCACAATATTTGACGGTGCGATGGGAACTGAAATTTACAAGAAGAATTTTTTTGTCAACACCTGCTTTGACGAACTTTGCATTACCGCCCCGAAAGTCATCTCCCAGATCCACAAGGAATATTTTGAAGCTGGCGCGGACGTTCTCACAACCAACACTTTCGGCGCAAACTCGAATAAACTCTCCCGTTTCGGGCTCGGCGACAAAGTCAGGGAAATAAACAGAGAGGGCGTGAGACTCGCCCGTGAAAGCGGAAATGAAAGCACCCTCGTAGCTGGTTCTGTCGGCCCTGTCGGGAAAATCCACAATCACGCGAACCATTCCCCGGAACACACTGTTGAAATACTTGCCGAACAGATTTCCGCCCTGGAGGAAGGCGGCGCGGACTTTATAATTTTTGAGACACTCCCTTCGATGGCGGACGCGGAATCCGCATTCCTGGCAATCAATAAACAATCGAAGCTCCCCTATGTTCTCAGTCTTACGCTCGATGAAAATTCCGAATCCCTTAAAGGCGAACCGATTCAGAGTCTTCTTGATGTTTTCAAAACCGGCGGAAGGAAACCTTCTGCAATAGGACTCAACTGCGGGGCCGGCCCCGAGGGAATGCTTTCATCCGTTGAGAAGCTTGCCAGCCTGACCGATCTTCCGATAATCGTCCAGCCGAATGCGGGCATGCCGAAAAATGTCGAAGGCCGCCTGATTTACATGGCAAGCCCCGAGTATTTCACCACCTATGCAATACGTTTTGTCAATCTCGGCGTACGTGGAATTGGCGGCTGCTGCGGAACTTCGCCTGAACATATCAGGGACATTTCCCGCAGTATTCGCCCGCTCGCCAGAACCGCATCTTTTGAGAAGATTATTGTCAAGGAACATCAGGAACATCTTAAGAAGCCGGTGCCGCTCGCCGAAAAATCGCGTCTCGGTGCGAAGTTCGCAAAAGGCGAATGGATAGCGACCGTTGAAATTGTCCCGCCGAAAGGATACGATCTCGACCCCATAATTGAAAAGGCGAAGCAGTGCAAGGCTTCCGGGATTGACGCCATAAACATTCCCGACGGGCCCAGGGCCAGCGCAAGAATGTCCCCGATTGTGACAGCCTCGAAAATCCAGGAGCGGGCCGGAATAGAAACCATTCTCCACTTCTGCTGCCGCGACCGCAATCTTATAGGAATGCAGTCGGATCTGCTCGGTTGCGCCGCCCTGAAAATAAACAATATCCTTTTCATAACCGGAGATCCTCCGAAACTCGGGGATTATCCTTTCGCTTCAGCCGTATTCGATGTCGACTCGATCGGGATGGCGAAAATCCAGAGCAGGCTCAACCGCGGAGTCGATATCGGAGGGAACGCGATAAAGGATCCCACGAGGGCCCTGATAGGTGTCGGAGCCGATCCCAACGCCCTTGACATTGAACGCGAACTTCGCAGGACACGTGAAAAAGCCGAGGCCGGCGCCGAATTCATTATCACACAGCCGGTCTTCGCCGTGGAACCACTGATTTCATTCATTGAAAAAATAAGCGGCCTCAATCTCCCGGTGATTGCCGGAATATGGCCTCTGTCGAGTTACCGCAACGCCGAATTCATGAAGAATGAAGTTCCGGGAGTTGTGGTTCCCGACCCGATCATGGAACGCATGGCAAAAGCGAAAACCAAAGAGGAACAACGCCTGGAAGGAATTCTCATCGCGAAGGAATCCATAGAAAAAATCCGCAGCTACATCCGAGGAATCCAGGTCAGCGCCCCGTTCGGCAACGTCCAGACCGCCATTGACGTGATCAATTGACTTAAAATTTTCCTTTTGGCAAAGGAAAATTTACAAAGGAGATTTCAAGTGAATCTTTCAGATGCCATCAGGAACCGACGTTCCATCCGCAGATATAAACAGAAACCTGTAGAAGACAAGCTTCTGCTGGAACTCATGGACTCTGCGAGATTCGCACCCTCCGCCTCAAACATGCAGCAGCTCCGCTACGTTGTCATAAGAAATCAGGAAACTGTCCGGAAAGTTTTTTCACAGACTGCCTGGGGCGGTCATGTCAAGCCCAAAAGGAGTCCGGAATGGCTCAAAGACGCACCTCTGTCTTTCATCGCAGTGCTTGCACCAGCCGAATCTGCGAAAAATTTCAAACACATCTATGCCGATGCCGGTGCCGCCATACAGAATATTCTTCTAAAAGCCGTGGAACTCGGACTCGGCTGTTGCTGGATTGGCAGTTTCAAGGAGGAGGTCAATTCAATTCTCGGAATGGGTTCTGACACAATCGTCATGTATCTTGTGGCTGTCGGATATCCGGATGAAAATCCTGTGCATGAGGATATCAACGCCGGAACTCCAACAAAATATTTCCTCGACGACAAGGACATCATCCACGTCCCGAAATTTAAAGCTGAGGCGATAGTCGAGTGGAAATAAATTTTGCAACGATTAAATCACAAATTCAAAAACACTCGGCAAGTTGACCGCTTTAACTCTCTTTATCCTGCAATTACAGTTATCCTTTGACTTGACAGTTCATATGTCTTATTGTCTGTTTCCGCTTCGACTGTGCCTTCTCCGAGATGACACAGCAAATGGAATGTTTTTTTATTTTTAATCCAGCCGCTAATGCGAATATCTGCTGATCCTGCGGATTTTATATTCATCAGTTTCGGCAGGTCGTTCTTTACCATTTCCCCTGTTAATTCTTCGAACGTTGTGCCGGAGATTTTTTCAATGCCTGCGGATGTCTCAAGATATCGCGGGCTAGTCCCATGCCGATAAATCCTGAGATCTGATCCAGCGTATTTCGCCAGCAAATCCCAAGTGGATTTGCTCCATATTGTCGAGCCCGGAACAATTACATGGGAATAACTGGCATTGCCTGTTTTCAGTGCGCCGTTTTTTATTTTGGCATTCTGGAAGTCAGCTTCATCAAGCAACTGGATGCCCACGTGCGCCTCCAGACATGCCAGGACAAGATCCGTCAGCTCTCCACGCAACCCTCCAGGTTCCGACTGCCAGAATTTATTCAGGAGATGAAATGATTTTATCGGCCATAGAATCGCCACCGGTGCGATTTGAGTTGCACCGAGCAGCATTTCCTGAACCGGCTTCAGGTCTTTTGACAATTGCATCAAACCATCCCGGAATTTAGACGCCGGACCGAAATCAGGAGGGCATTCAAACTCGCGTTCCGCCCTTAGCGAGTGGAAGATTCCGTGTACTACCGGTGTGGTCATTCCCATAACTGTCTGCCAATTGAAAATTTTTCGCACTCTCTCGTCAGCACAATCTTTCCCTGAACAGGCAAGGGATTCACTCATTACGCCTGCCATCTTATGCTGCTGCGCCGAAGATACGGCCGACAGTATCCCGATATTGAGCAACGGATGCCTGCTGTCCCCGACCGCCGGAATGATAAGGTCAAGCCCGGCGAGAGAAAGATGTTTCTGTAAAGGCATCAAATTGGAAAGGGTAAGAGCCTGTGTCACGGGATCATCCTCGGGACTCATGTGCCCGACAAGTTTCAGTCTATGCTTCCTGCACCATGCAGACACGGGTTTCAGCCATGCCTGTTCAAACCGCCTGCCGCACCATTCCCGGTAATTTAATTTAGTACGGATGCACACAGGTGTTTCAACGTTTAAAAACAGATCAAAGAGCCTGAGTTTCAAATCGTAACCATAATCTTTCTGGAAACCCTCAAGGAGTCCGGGAGTCCAGGGGGTTTCTCCATAATACTTGGCTTCATCTGTAAATATCGCGGAGATCTCTTTCCCGAACATGTCTCCCACACATTGCAGATATTTTTCATGTGTGTACTCGATGAACTTTTCAGTTGCTCTGGGATTGAGCGGGTCGGCAAGAAAGTTCCATTTCGAATTAGGCACAGCTTCAACCGTAAAAGCGACAAGTATTTGATTTTCTGAAATATTCCCTGTCTTGATAGCATATTCGGGAGTATCTGCCATTGCCCTGTCAGAAACGTAAAGAGGAGTTGCCGGATAGTACCATTTGCTGTCCCGGTTTTTCATCATCGTCCAGCTCCGCCGAACTACTCCTACATGACTTGTCCTGTCTGAAATCAGCTCTGAATTTTCTTCTGACAGCAATGCGCAGAACAACAGCTTCCCCCTGGCCGGAAAACACCATAGGCCGTCTTCCTTGATTTCATCCGGGGACGCCTGATACATTTTAATTTTATGCGCAATGAATTCGGGATGGTCAAGGACAATCCGTCCGCCTGCGTTCCCGCTCGGGAACGGATCTTCGTCGTACAGCCAAATCTCAATCCCCTTAGCGGCAAGCTTCTTTGCCGTCCTGCGGATGAAATCAAACCAGTCGCTGCTCCCGTACGGCAACAGCAAACCGTCACGGGGATGCAGACAGACCGTTGAGATCTGCGCCCGGCAGAACTCCTCGATCTGCCTGTCTATGGCAAAGTCATCGCAGTAGTCGTTCAAGCACCAGAAAAAGGTTAATCCCAACGGGGGAAATTTATGAGAATAAGACATTGTATTGTAATCCTTTTTTAAGGTTTAAATCTTGAGTAATTCCTAATTATTGAAAATATATCATCAAAGAGGTATACTAATCCCTAATCCCTAATCCCTAATCCATGGGTTAAAATTCATTCCACGGAATTGCCGTCACCTTCTCTGTTAATTTCTGACGCCTTGGGCATCTGCAGACGAGATATGCCCTATGGCTGAATTTGCCATGAAGCTCAATGAAAGTTTCCAAATGGCGCGCATCCCCAGGCAAAGGGTGGTCTGTCCACTTTATTTCAACCGGAATGACTTCATCAGGTGTTTCAATCACAGCATCAACCTCGGCGCCAGTCGCGGTCCGCCATGTAGAAAGCCTGTATCCGCTCCCCATGTAGAGACATCGGTAATAAAGCTCAATAAGTATCCATTGCTCGAAAATATGGCCGGGGTTCAGCTTGATCAAGGTGTCGTTCAGCGGAAATTCAGCGAGAATATGCCGCACGCCAAGGTCGAACAAGAGGAAACGGGGGGCGCTGATTATACGTTTCCTGCTTCTTTCAAACGAAGATATTCTTATTCCAATGTAGGTATCCTCAAGAACCTGGTAGAAATTCCTGACAGTATTGACAGCCACCCCGATGTCTGAAGCAAGTTTTGTAAAATTCACAAAATTCCCCGACTCCAGTGCGGCTATCCTGAGAAATCTGGCAAACGCCCCCATGTCATCAACGACATTTTCCTGCCTAATCTCATTTTCTATGAATAAATCAGCATATGATGCGAGTGTCCGGCTCCATGACCTGCGCTCCTCATGATAAAGCCCCGGAAGGTTGCCGAATATAAGGCAGTCGGAAAGATCGCGCGCCGGAAATTTTCCGCTTTTCATCCCATGAAACGGCAGAATCTCGCAGTCACGCTGTTCAGCCTGAATCACCGGCGAAAGAATATGTGTGTGGATGCGCCCTGGAAGAAGGTTCGCCGATTTCCTTTTCAGTTGACGGGCTGAGCTTCCGGTTATGAAAAAATCATA
Source organism: Victivallales bacterium (assembly GCA_041666985.1). GTDB lineage: Bacteria > Verrucomicrobiota > Lentisphaeria > Victivallales > GWF2-50-93 > GWF2-50-93. The sequence continues at coordinate 307 of JBAYFV010000038.1, read as the reverse complement.
TTTCGCCGGATTTTTGTCATAGAGATACTGCACATCATCAAGAAGTGCCGGAACTTTCTGGATTTCATCAATGAGGACCGAGTCAATTCCTGTCATGGCTTCCAACTCCCTGACAAGCAGCCCGTCATCTGATTCATATCGTCGGCGCAGCCGGCGATCCTGGAGATTGATCGTGAAAGTCCTATCCTTCGATACCAGACAGTGATTCAGCAAGGTTGATTTGCCTGTCTGCCTTGCTCCGAGAACGAGGACAACCTTGTTTCTGTTTCCAGAAACCTTTCTGCCGACACTGCCGCGCATAACCTGA
>JBAYFV010000037.1:0-16664 GCA_041666985.1 Victivallales bacterium | reverse complement strand
CCTAAACCCGCCAAAACCGTATTGAAGACACCGTAATTTCCCAGAAGGTGCTGGAAGCCGAGAGCACCGACAAACGGCGGCAGAATCAGAGGCAGCATGACGAACAGGTTGGTGAGTTTCTTCCCAGAAAACTCAAACTTGTCATATACTATTGCCAGAGGCAGTGCGATGACAAAAACCATCAGTGTGGTAACCGCCGCGATCGCAAATGAATTCAGCAGGCCTTCCACATAGATGGAGCTCTTGAATATTTCAAGCAGCATCCGGACATTCAAGCCCTGCTCCACCACCGCATAGACCGGCAGGATCAGGAACACCGCAAAAAACACCAGCAGCAGAAATGCAGTCGCATACCGTAAAAAATTCATTTTCCGTCCTCCGCCAGTTGCGCCGCCCTCAGATAGTCCTGCCGGGACTGCTCCGTCCATTCGCGTCTGAGACTGATCACGTCCAGCATTGTCCAGTCCCTGCCCGGGAAAAGCAGGGCGGTGTTTTTTGCGGCCCCAGTGTAACTGAACGGCAGTTTATTGAATTCAGCCATTGCCTGCGGCACGGCTTCGGGTCCGCCCGCCTTGATGATTTCATCCCATGCTGTTTTCAGCTCCGGCTGGGGATCGAGGACGATGCATTTTATCATGATCCGGATGAGATTGAATACGGCCCGGTCCAATCGGCATGATATTGAAACCCTTCACTGTCCAGGTAAGGGTCATAACCGCTGTCGGACATGAAGCGCCGGTATTCGGGAACAAACATGTCCTTCCGTATTGGAGTACGCCGCAGAGCGTACTTAAGCGGCCCTCCCGGAGTATTCAGGCGGAAATTCCAAAGCTTCTGCCCTTCTTTTGACAGAACAAATTCGATGAACGCGCAGGCCGCCTTCGGGTTTTGCGAACCTCGCAAAAGTTGAATCGGATCCGGAGCGACCGATGTGCCGTTGCGGGGAGAAATGAAAACAACACGAGCCAAGCCGGACTGAAGTTCCGTCCACTCCGCCTCGGCACGACCGTAGAAATCAATGCACATGCCGGCTGCAGCATTGCCGGTTGCCACGTCCCCGGACACTTTGCCGGCCGAATCCGTGACATATCTGGAATTTGCGGCAATCCGTTTTATCAGGTTCAACCCGTCGGCCCAGCCGGCGGTCTTGCCGTTTAACGGATCTTTCGCAACAGCTTCAGCCATTGATTCCTGAATTATCATTTCAAAACACTTGTTGATTGAACCAGACTTGGTCGGATCGGCAACGACTATCTGCTGGAAGAAACGGGGTTCGCCCAGGTCGTGCCAGGCGACGGGAGGAGATGAGTCGCGCATGGATTTTATCCTGTCAGCATTGTAGCAGATTCCGAATGAGGAAAGGCATGCCCCGTAGTAGCGTCCCTTTTCATCATATAAGATTTCCCCGCTGAAGTCGCGGGGGATTATTTCACCGGTAAACCATTCGGGATGAAGTTCCCTGATTCCGGCATCCACCGCATAACCTTTGTCGGCATGTTTCGCGTGGTCATAAGCGCCGCCTCCGAAAAACAGGTCTATTCCGATTCCGACATCCGATGCGAGGAAAATCTTCCTCGCCTTTGCGGCTTCCGGCGGAGCATCCGGCGACGGATTATCAAAACTGTGATTGCTGAACGCACCTGCAATTGTCTTATTCCAGCGGACATTATCCGGATTTGACTCCCAATACTGGCGGAAGGCGGCTTCGAAACGGTCGTTGATATAGCGGACAATATCGGATGTGCCGCCCGGGCTCCGCCAGTCAAAAGATATTTCCCTGCCGAAATTTTCCAGGTAATATTTTCTGAAAGCATGTTCAAATTCATATTTTATCGGTTCGGCATGGGGGGTAATGATTATCAGACGGTCCTTGCCGGAAACCGGATCCTTGATCTGATGCGGACGCAGAAGCAGTGGAACCGCTATCAGGACGGCAAGCGGGAAAAACGCCAGGAAAAAGCGGCGCATGTTGCTCCCGAAACCGATTATTGAACTCATAAATTGCGCCAGTTTCTTAGTTTTAAGTTTCAAGTTTTAAGGGAACCTCTAAAACTTCCCAATCTCTTTTCCCATACTCCCGAACTTCTACTCGCATTTCAGAACTTACTAACTCCAGAACTTCGAACTCCACCCTTGTGTCTCCGCGCCACATGCGGATTTTCAGGGGTTCCCTTATTTCAGAAGGACGACATTCTCTGCGGCAATGCTGAAACGACATTTCCGGCCGGGAGTTCTGGCTTTAAACCCAAGCTCTGTTACAGTCAGTCTGCATCCATTGGAATTGATGTTCCAGATTGCGGCCTCACCAAGAAACACCCCGTCTTCGATTACCGCCTCAAAACTGTTGGAGGACGTGCTGTCGTCAAACAATATGTTTTCCGGACGGATCAGTACTGTTATTTTTGTGTTGTCCCCGGATGTCTGCAATGTCGAAGTCAGGGTTCCAATTGCGGTCTCGACAGCGGTTATGTTTTTCCCGCTGGAAAGCATTGTACCGGGCATGAAATTGCATTCTCCGAGAAAGCTGGCGACAAACTGGTTCGCGGGCCTGCGGTACAACTCCTCCGGAGTGCCTGTCTGTTGAATCGCGCCCCTGTCAATCACTGCAATCCGGTCGGCCATGCTGAGCGCTTCCTTGCGGTCATGTGTGACATAAATCGCCGTAAGACGCCGCTCCTTGCATATGCGGCGGATCTCGACTCGCATAGAGTCGCGAAGCCTGGCGTCAAGATTTGACAACGGTTCGTCCAGCAGGAGTATCTTCGGATTCACCGCCAGCGCTCTCGCCAGCGCAACCCGTTGCTGCTGTCCTCCGGAAAGGGATGTCGGTTTACGGTCATGATAGTCGCCCAACTGGACTGTTTCCAGGGCGGCTTTCACACCACGGTCGAGTTCCGGGTTTTTCATTCCGGCGGCGTTCAGGCCAAAGGCCACATTCTCATATACCGTCATGTGCGGCCATAATGCGTAATTCTGGAAAACCATGGCGGTCTGGCGTTTCTCAGGGGGCATACCGGTCATGTCCTTATGGTCGAAACTGACGGTTCCGCTGTCCGGCCTGACAAAACCGGCGATGATCCGCAGGAGCGTGGACTTGCCACAACCGCTGGGACCGAGCAGAAAGAACAATTCCCCGGAATTGACGCACAGGTCAAGCGGCAGCAACACGGGATTCCCGGGCATGTATCGCTTGCTGACACCTTTGATGTTTACTGCTGGCATGATTTTCTGAACCCCCAACAAAAAAGGCGCGATCTTTCCGACCGCGCCTTTTTTCATATCATTGAACTAGAATTTAAAGTTTATAACCGGGAAGAAGGGAATCATCCCGTCCTTGATATAGTTTACAACACCTATCTGGAATCCTTTCTTCTGGCTCATGTTTACAAGACCCAGCTGAACTCCCCCGAGTTCTTCCGCGAAATTCACGATGCTGAACTGAAGTCCGTTCATCTTCTGGGCTTCAACATAGAAACCGGCCGTCTGAAAACCGTTTACATTCGCTGTCATTGACGTAAACAAACTGGCTTCAACGCCGTCAACTATCCCGTTGCCGCTTGAAATCGGGGCGCCGACTTTCACACCGTATATTTTCGAGCTGAGGGAAGAAGAAGGCGCTCCCGGCACGAAAACAAGTTCGAAAAATTCCCAGTCGTTTAAAGGTTGGGCTTTTGCCGGAGCGGCCACCTCCTTCTTCACGGGTTGTTTCACAGCAGCGGCATCATCACCCTTATCGGCAAAAACACTTGCTGTCAAGCAGACGGCTGTCATAAAACTTAGAATCACGCTTTTCATTATTTTCCTCCTCCTATAATATAATGGATATTTAAACTAATACTTGATATTGAATAACAATGTGAAAGGAATCCACCCGTCTTCAATGATGTTTATGGCGCCTATCTGGCATCCGTTTTTCCTGCTGTAGTTGACAGCGCCGAACTGAAGACCGGTAATTTCCTTGGTCACGTTGACCGCACTCGCCTGCAACCCGGTCACTTTTTCAGCGACGTTCACCACCGAAGCCTGAAATCCGCAGACATTCTTTGCGATGTTCACAGCTCCCGGCTGAAATCCCATGATGTCATCCAGGACATTCACTGCGCAGCTTGCCTGGAGCCCGTAGACCTTTTTTGCTATTGTAGGGCCAAACCATGCGGCCTGAATACCGTAAGTCTCCTTGCAAATCGACGGGCCAACCCATGTCGCCTGTATGCCGTTGACATAATCCGTTCCGCTGTAGAGAAGGGAAGGTTCGATTCCATAAACTCTGCCGTAGCCGTCCACCATCGGGGCGCCAAGTTTGAGCCCGTACACGTTTGAATTACCTGTTCCCGACGGAATCCCGGGGAAGAATCCGATCTGGAAAAACGTCCAGTTGTCAAGAGGTTTGAGTTCCGGAGCGTTTTTTTTATTTTCCGCCTGCGCTGAAACCAGCCAAGCCCCACAGAAAAGAGCCGCCAACATCAAAGTCATTTTCTTCATAAACTTAGCCTCCTTGTTTATTTACTGCATTTTAATATATTATTCATTATTCCGCTGTCAACAATTTATCCTTCTTGACAAAGTAATATTTAGTAATACTCTTATCACATATGCGGAAGAGGTGTTTATGGTTAAAAAAGACATTGTAATGACATTCAAGGCCGACGGCCCCCTGCTCAGGGCCCTGAAAAAAATTCCGAACCGTTCCGAATTCATCAGATCAGCCATTCTGTCTGCACTGGACAATGCGTGTCCGCTGTGCGGTGGAACAGGGATATTCACTCCAGATCAGAGGAAGCACTGGGAACTGTTCAACAAGAATCACGTTGTTGAACAATGCGATGACTGCCATGCCGTCCATATAGTATGCAAGGAGGACAGGTCTTCAGGGAAAAGCATAAGGCATTAGGAGGCCAATGTTTAAAAAAATTTCAGCTCTTGCCGGTTCGATTTTAATATGCTGCGCGTCATCTTCGGCGGAAAATCCGAAAACAAGAATTGTCACGTCCTTTTATCCGATGTATGTGGCGGTTCTTAACGTTGCAGCCAATGTCCCCGGCGTAACTGTTACGAACATGACAAAACAGGTAAGCGGCTGTCTTCACGACTATCAGCTTTCGCCGGACGACATGAAGATCCTTTCAAACGCGGACATATTCGTGGTCAATGGCGCCGGAATGGAGTCCTTCCTCGAAAAAGTGATCAAGGACAGGCCGAAACTTAAAATTGTCAATGCGAGCAAAGGCATTGACATTATAAAAGACAGGAACATTGAAAACCCTCATGTATGGGTCAGTATTTCACTTCACAAAAAGCAAATTGAAAATATTGCAGCAGGCCTTTCCAAACATGATCCTGAAAATGCCGGAGCCTACAGGAACAATGCTGATTCCTACATTCTTAAGCTTGAGGAACTCCGCGTTAAAATGGCCGGCTTCACCAAAACCATAAGGAACCGCGACATCATCACCTTTCACGAAGCGTTCCCCTACTTTGCGAATGAGTTCGGCCTTAATATCGTGGCCGTCATTGAACGCGAACCCGGTTCTGAGCCTGACGCCAGAGAACTTGCAAATACAATTAAAATCATAAGGGAGGGGAAAATCAGGGTTCTCTTCGCCGAACCCCAGTATTCCGCAAAGATCGCTGAAATAATAGCAAGCGAGACAAAAGCGAAAATCTACACGCTTGACCCGGTGGTTTCAGGTCCTCTTGCGGCTGACGCATATATGGGAATAATGGGAAAAAACCTTGAAGTCCTGCAAGAGGCTCTCGGGGGAAGATGAACCGGGGGGCGGGTGAATCGGAGAATCGGCGAGATAAAGATGAAATAATTGAACTTCGAACATCCAGCATTCAACGTCGAACATCAATTCAAATTCATCCGATGTTGAGCCGATGTTCAAACAAACGTGAAAGGACTCCATGTCCACCGTAATTGACAAATTGAAAAGACCGCCGCCTCCCTGCGGCGGATGTTGCACGCGCCTGACCGATTTCGGAGTTTCCATAGGGGGCGCCCTGATCCTCAGGGATTTCAATCTCCATGTCCACTGCGGCGAACTCACCGCCATAATCGGACCGAACGGAGCGGGAAAAACAACACTGCTCAAGGCGATGCTTGGCGAGATTCCGCACAGCGGCGAGCTTCATTTCGTGCATTCCGACGGCAGTTCCTTCGGAAAGCCGAGAATAGGGTACGTGCCTCAGAAACTGGATATTGACAAGACGGCGCCCATAAGCGTGATTGACCTTTTTGCGTCGGTAAACTCTTCTTTCCCCTTATGGCTCGGGCACGCGTCCTCTTCGAAAAAGAAAACCATGGACATGCTGAAAATGGTCGAAGCCGAAAGTTACGCGGACATGAAAATCTCACAGCTTTCCTGCGGACAGTTCCAGCGGGTGATGCTTGCGCTTGCGCTTAGCCCGATCCCGGATCTGCTCCTGCTTGACGAACCCATAGCAGGTGTCGATAAATCGGGCATCGAGGTGTTCTACAGGATCGTTTCGCGCCTCAGAAGGGAATACGACCTGTCTATTTTCCTCATATCCCACGACATTGCCGAAGTTGCGAACTTCGCAGACAGGATAATCCTTCTCAACAGGGCTATGCTCTGCGAAGGTTCGCCGGAAAAAGTCCTTTCCTCTCCGGAGCTCAAAACAATTTTCGGTATTAATTATTCCGCCGTGAAATCTGAAATTAAAAAACTGGGAGGGTCGGCGGTGGAAAGACATGAGTGTCCGGAATGCGCAAGCCGCATAGAGCGGGAGAACCGTAACTCAGATACAGGAAACAATTGAAGATGGAACTATGGCACACACTTATATCGCAAATGCCCTTTGAATGGGCGCGTTATGAATTCATGAGGAATGCGCTTCTGGCAGTGCTCTTAGTCTCGCCCCTGTTCGCGCTGCTCGGCTGCATGGTTATAAACAATCAGATGACTTTTTTTTCAGAGGCGCTGGGACACGCGGCTCTCACGGGAATCGCCATTGGCGCAGTTGCCGGCCTCGCTGACCCGACATGGGCAATGCTGGTTTTTGCGGGGGCTCTCACCGTTGTCATAACCGTTCTCAGACGTTACAGCGCGGCTTCGACAGACACGATAGTCGGACTTGTAATGGCGTTCAGTGTCGCGCTGGGCCTTGTCATCCTGTCAAAATACGGCGGCATAGGCAAATATTCGAAATTCCTTGTTGGCGATATCCTGACAATTTCAAAACCTGAAATAACAAGGCTCATCATAGTAATCGGGGCGGTTCTGATATTATGGGTGATTTTCTTCAACAAGCTTTTCATTGTAAGCCTGAACCGCTCTCTCGCGCAAAGCCGCGGGATAAACGTGTGGCTGGTCGAGTTCATATTCTCCATGACCGTGGCCCTTGTTGTGACAATAAGCATCCAGTGGATCGGGCTTCTCGTCATAAACTCAATGCTGATACTGCCTGCGGCCGCATCCAGGAACATCGCCGGGAATATTTCAGACTATACGCTGGGGGCTGTCATTATCAGCGTAATAGCGGGGGTTTCAGGCCTGATTGTCTCCTTCTGTTTCGGCACTGCGACAGGCGCAACAATAGTCCTGGTTTCGATGGGATTCTTCATAGCATCCCTGATTTGGAGAATGAGGAGAGGTTAATTGCAACGGACAATTACCGCTTTTGGAAAAGCTCCGGATAACGATCAAGATAAAACCCGTGAATTATCTTCTCGAGGTTGTCGGTATCCATAATCCAGTCAACCGAAGGGCATCCAAGAGCCTTTTTTGTGTTTTTGACATCAAAAACGCCCTGTGAAGAGAAATACGGCAGGAAATCAGCGAGGAATTTCTGCACTACTTTTTCATCCGGAGTAGGATTCTCCACCTCGGCTTCAACCGTCACACCCTCTATTCCCAAGGCTCTGCAAATGGCCTCTCCTATCATTTTTGTAGAAACCGGACTGTTGCCAGTCAGGTGATAGGTCTTGTTTTTGACAGGCGCATTCAGGAACAATTCGACAATGCATTTCTGCACATAGTCAACCGGGACAAAATAAATCTTGTCGGAGGGAGATGCTTTCATCCTAAGATTAAGCGTAGTTTTCCTCAGCGGACTGATTTTCATTTTAGAACAACGGTGCTTCTTGAGTTTAGCCATGAATTCAAGAACCCTGTAGAAGGCAAGAGGTTTCCTTATTTTCCCGTCGGAAATTCTGCCTACGACAATCGAAGGCCTGTATATGGCGAAAGGAATGCCCGAGCTTCTGACAAGCTGTTCGGACATGAATTTGCTTTTTTCGTAGGAATTATTGAACTCCTTGGCGACAAGTCCGTCTTCCGGGACACCCCCCCTGTGCTTTCCGGCCACGTACGCGGTGCTTACATAATGGAACGATTTGACCTTGAGTTTTGCCGCAAGAGCCAGCATTTTCCGGGTGCCCTCATAATTTGTCCTGAAAGTCCTGCCTTCCGGATCCTTGCCGAAATTCACATCGGCGGCACAATGGAAGAATATGTCAACGCCCTTAAGCTTTTTTAATAAATCCTTCTCATCCACAGCTAAGAGTTCAGCGTCAATCGTCTTGATGCGCTTGAGTATGGGATCGGCAAGTTCAGGTCTTCCGTCAAAAACACACTGCTCGCGAATTATCTGGGCCACCCTGTCTTTGGCACTGCAAAAGTCGGATCCCCTGACAAGCGCAATAATCTGCATATCATCACAGCGTTCAAGAAGCATTGCTGAAAATGCGCTGCCAATCAGACCCGTTATCCCTGTCACAAAAATTTTTGACACAAAAAACCTCCAGATAATACACAAAATCATTTATTTTGAAAATCAGGTTCCAACTCATTCTGAAAATACACAAGAAGGGTAAAAAGTAGCACCATTATTCGACAAATAAACTCAATAATCAAAAATTTCGCCAATTATCATGTTTTTACGCAAATTTCAGGAGATCAATCAATCCAGCCGCCGCCGACAAGACGCTCCCCTTCATAAAAAACCACGGCCTGTCCCGGGGTGATGGCGCGCATGTTCTTTTCAAACTTCACTTCCACCCTTCCGTCTGGCAGCGGAACAACCTCCGCTTCAACCGCCTTGCCCCGGTAACGGATCTGAGCCAGACAGCTGAACTTCCGTCCTGCGAAATCCGCAGCCTGCCAGTTGAGGTTGGAAGCCGTCAGGCGATCCGAAAGGAGGTCGTTTTCGTCTTTGGATACAATGACATCTCCTGAGTCCGGACGGATCTCCACAACGTACGCGGGCGCTCCAAGCGCTATTCCGAGCCCCCTGCGCTGTCCTATTGTAAAGAGATGAATGCCGTCGTGTTCCGCAATAGCTTTTCCGGACTTGTCTTTGATTAGCCCCCTTCTCGGGGTTCCTTTGAAAAGACCGCACAGTGTTTGAGCGAATGTCTCGTCCCGGAAACCGAAACAGGCATCCTGGCTTTCGGTTTTTTCGGCATTTGGAAGTCCGAACCTGCGCGCTTTTTCACGGACTTCGCTTTTTGTGAAGGGACCCAGCGGCATAAATGATTTTCCGAGCTGTTCAGGAGTCAGGCCGAAAAGGAAGTAAGACTGGTCCTTTTCAGGATCAACTCCGCGGTGCAGAGACACCCCCGATTCGTTTCTTTCAATTCTCGAGTAATGCCCCGTGATGATTCCGCCGGCTCCGATTTTCACCGCATAGTCAAGGAGCGCACCGAATTTCAGGTGGCGGTTGCACAAGGCGCACGGGTTCGGAGTTCTGCCGAGGCTGTATTCATGCCATGCATTGCGCAGAACCCTTTCCTCAAACTGCTCCCTCGCATTCAGGAAATAATGAGGTATGCCCAATTTCTCGGCCGCCCCGCGCGCATACATGTCATCCTCAATTCCGCAGCACGATTTTCTCTTGTCGGGAGGGTTTTCACATGAGCGCATCTTCAGCGTCACTGCGATTAACTCACAGCCCTGCTCAAGAAAAATTGCGGCGGCAACACTGGAGTCGACTCCGCCGCTTATCGCCGCCACAAGTTTTTTCGGAATTTCTTCACTCATGATATTTTCCCTTGCAGGGAAAATATATCATCAATGATTCTTTTCCAGGGCAACGCAGGCATTCCCGCCTGTATTTTCCTCCAGGCATCCTTTCTGGCAACTGGGCTGACAGGGTCTGATGGACTTCCCGGATCAGCCCGTATGCTTTTTTTCGGGAGTTTGCGGCTCTTCCAGATGAAGGGAACCTCTAAATGAAATTCGGATTCAAATTGGATTTGGATTTTGGACTTATGGCTTTCAGGGATGTATTTTAGAAACTGCTGACGAATGGGAAGTCTGGAGACAGGAGTTCAGAATTCGGAATTCACGTTTTGCAACCGGCTCAACGGTTCATCCTGAAAACAGGCAGGAGATGTCGCCATGAAAATAAAAAAGAACAGCGGGAAAAACCTTTTTTCCGTGATCGACCTCGGTTCGCATTCCGTGAGGATGGAGATTGTCCAGATCGATGAAGCCGGAAACTGCGAGACACTGGAAAACGTATCCAACTCGATACCCATAGGCAAAGATGTTTTCACAAAGGGGAAAATCGCTCCGGAAAGCGTCAGGCTGGTGGCGAAAATCCTGAACGACTATCGCGAGATAATGAAGGATTACGGGGTCGAGGAATGGAAGGCCGTCGCGACAAGTGCCGTACGAGAAGCCTCCAACAGGGATCTGTTCATAGAAAGAATCGAACACCTGAGCGGAATCAGGCTCGAAGTGCTCGAGGCCTCGGAGGAGGTCAGGCTGATTTATCTTTCCGTCAAGGACATTCTTGAGAAAAAATACCCCCTGTCGAAACAGGATGCCGTCATTTGCATAATAGGAACGGGGTCAACACACATGATCCTCGAGCAGAACGGAAAAGTCAAGAGCTCTGAAACCTTCAGGATCGGGACGCTCAGGCTTTATGAGGAAATCGGACAGTCGGCGAGCGGTAAAAAGGTGAAGGACATAATTGACATATTCGTCGGCTGCGTTGTAGACGACATAACAAAAAACTATCCGAAAAGCCAGAAGCCGAGCCTGTTTGTGGCGGTAGGCGCTCCGGTGAGGGCCCTCATGAACACCTTCAGCGGCGACAAGGAGGAACCGGAAATACTGACCGTGTCACGGAAAAAACTCGAGTCCGTCCATGCATCGGTCGCCGGAGTCCCGTCTGAGACACTTGCTGAAAAACATCATCTGACGGATCTTATCGCGCAGAGTCTGGAACCCTGCTGCGACATCCTGGAACACTTCATCCAGATAACCGACGCCCAAAAACTCGTGGTGCCGATGATAACCACCAGGGATGCGATCATAGACGAAATACTGCGCGACTTTTCCGGCACGGGCGACCCCTTCACACCCGACGTGATTTCCTCTGCGGAGTTTCTCGGTGAAAAATACAGGTACGATGCGGCGCACGGGAGATGCGCATCGGATGCGGCCCTTGCTATTTTCGACGGCATCCGGCCTCTTCACGGGGTTGGAAAAAGAGGAAGGCTGATGCTCGAAGCGGCCGCACTACTCCATGATATCGGTCAGTATGTGAACAACCGCCAGCACCACAAGCATTCCCACTATATAATAAGCAACAGCCAGATGCCCGGTATTTCCCCCGACGAGCTTGATGAAATCGCCGTTATCGCCCGTTATCACCGGAGAGGGATGCCAAAAGAATCACACATCGAATATATGGCTCTTTCCCCTGAAAAACGCGTTGAAGTCAACAAGCTGGCCGGCATACTTCGCATCGCCGACGCCCTTGACCGCTCAAACAGCCATAAAATAAAAAACATAAAAGTGTCCTATGACGATGAAAAACTGACAATCACGACAAACGCATCCTTCGATCTCACCCTTGAAAGAATGGAAGTCCGCAACAAAGGCGACCTTTTCACCGACGTGTTCGGGCTCAGGGTCGTGATTGAGTAGGGCGGGCTTTCCAGCCCGTCACTGAAATTAGGAATCTGAAAACCATGAAAATATAAAAAGAAGAACATGAAACTCTCGAAGGAATATTTCATCAGCCGCGATTTAAGCTGGCTTGATTTCAATTCACGCGTCCTGGAGGAGGCGACGGACAGGATCAATCCCGTCTTGGAGCGCCTTAAATTCATTGCGATATTCGCAAACAATCTGGACGAGTTTTTCATGGTGAGGGTGGCGGGTCTGAAGCATGTCAGATCCGGAGACACAAGCGTCGGCAGCGCTCAACTCACCGCAGGCGAACATCTCGCCGAAATCCGCAGAAAAGTCTCAGGCCTTGTGGAGAAGCAATACGCATGCCTGAACAGTGAAATACTCCCGGATCTCAAAAAGGCCAACACCATCATTCTGAGGTGGGCCGAACTTTCAGATGCCGAAAAACTGGAACTCGGAAAGTACTTCCAGAATCAGATATTCCCCGCCCTTACTCCCATCGCCGTGGATTCCAGCCACCCTTTCCCGATCATCAACAGCGGGGCAATCGAACTCGCGGTAAAGCTAAAACAGCCTAACTCAAACAAGATCGTCCAGTCGTTCGTTGAAGTGCCCGGAGTCCTGCCCCGCTTCATACCCGTTTCAAGCGCACTCTACAAGGACGCGAAAACCTATATCCTCCTGGAGGATCTCATCATTGAAAATATCGGGTATCTCTATGCGAAATGCGAAATACTTGAAGTCATGCAGTTCAGGATCACGCGGGACATGGATCTGATGATGGATGAAGATGGCATTTCGGATCTGCTTGTCCACATTCAGGAGAAGCTCCTCCACACAAAGAAACGCAACGTCATAAGGCTTGAGCTCATCCGGGGGGGCAACACTGTTTTTGAAGAATGGCTCATGAAAAAACTCGAGATCGACGGGACGGAAAAATATTACGTGCCCGGCCCTCTCCATCCCGGAAACTTTTTCGAACTTGTCTCAAAGGAGTCAAGGCCGGGACTCACCGAGGATCCATGGCCTCCGCTGCCTGTGAACGGCATAGATGAAAACAAACCCGTCCTGGACTCCGTGAAGAAGGAGGGGATGATCCCCGTTTTCCTTCCGTTCCAGAAATTTGACCCCATCGTGCGGCTTCTCGAGGAAGCCGCCGAGGATCCGTCGGTTCTTGCAATCAAGCAGACTCTTTACCGTGTCAGCGGAGATTCGCCTGTTGTCAGAGCCCTCCAGAAGGCGGCCGAAAACGGGAAACAGGTCACAGTCATTGTCGAACTCAAGGCCCGCTTCGACGAAAACAACAACATCCTGCGTGCAAGGAGGCTCGAGGAGTCCGGCGCGCATGTCATATACGGGATTTCCGGGCTTAAAATCCACTGCAAGAGTCTTCTGATAATCAGGAAGGAAGAAGGAGTGATCCGCAGATACCTGCATCTCTCAACCGGAAACTACAACGAGAAAACAGCCAGGGTTTACACCGACATAGGAATCCTCACCTCAGATCCGGAATTATGCTCGGATGTCTCCGCCCTTTTCAATGTGATGACAGGTTATGCCGCAGCTCCCGAACGCTGGAACAAGATTTCCGTGGCGCCATACGATCTGAAGGAAAAATTCATTTCCCTGATCGATCGCGAAATCAGGCTTTCCGACAAGCACAATCCCGGGCACCTGATAGCAAAAATGAATTCACTTGTAGACCAGGATATAATCGAACACCTTTACGGAGCGGCCTGCGCCGGCGTCAAAGTTGACCTGATTGTCCGCGGAATATGCTGTCTGAAACCCGGAATCAAAACCGACAACATCAATGTGACAAGCATTGTCGACAGATTTCTTGAACACAGCAGGATTTATTATTTCGGCAACGGCGGTAACCCCGAATATTATCTGTCAAGCGCCGACATGATGCCAAGGAATCTGTACAAAAGAATCGAAGTTTTTTTCCCGGTCGAGAACGCCTCAACCTGCAGGAGCCTGAAAAAAATACTTGATCTGCAGCTTGCGGATTCGAGAAAAGGACGGAAGCTGGACGGCAACGGCGTCTATTCCGCCACCGCTCAGCTGGAAAACAGGAACATCGCCTCAAGAAGCCAGAAAAGGATCTACGATTTTTTCAAGGAAACAACACGCGCCGGAAAATAGTTCAACCCGGCCGGTTGACACAACTTCTTATTTTCGAGAACAGCGCAGTCAATTTTCCGTGATCTTTTACCCCCGGGGATGATTCGACTCCGCTGCTGACATCTACTCCGTAAGGCCGTACCGATTCCACGGCTTCTGCGATGTTCGCAGAATTCAGTCCGCCGGCGAGAATCACGGGCGCCTTCAGGTTTTCAACTGCGAACTTCGCAGACTCCCAGTCGGCGGTCTTTCCGGTTCCACCGTATGCGTTCCCAATGAAAGTGTCAATCAGGAATTTATCGGCCGGGTAATCCCTGTAGTTTAAAACGTCGTTCGGGGTTTCAGGCCTTATCGCCTTCCAGACTTCTGCGAATTTCGCAACTTCCTCCGCGAAGTCCGCAGTTTCATCGCCGTGAAGCTGGACTGCGTTCACACCCGCGCCGACATATTTCTTCACTTCATCAATGGTCGGATTGACAAAAACTGCGACCCTCATGACATTTCCAGGGATTTTCCCGGCAATCCCCTTCACAGAGGACGCATTTATGAATCGGGGGCTTTTCGGATATGCAACGAATCCGAACGCGTCCGCGCCGCATCCGGAGGCGAAAACAGCATCCTCAGCCCTTGTTATCCCGCATATCTTTACAAATATTTCGTTTTTTTTGGCATTCATGGTGAATTCCCAGAGGTTGCAACGGATCAGTCTTTAGAAAAACCGGACTCAGCTCCGTACTCTTCCCTCGTGTCCCGGGAAGAAGCCCTGATCCCGACACATAAAGACTGAGCCAGTACAAGAGGTTCCCTTTAATTACAAATAATTTGATTGCTCAAATTGTAATTTGCAATAGGAAAATTACCTTATTTCCTTTAGGTTTCGTAGCAATTTCCATTTTAATCTGAAAATCAAAAAAACTGGGCTGTAGCCTTCAAGCAACAATATGTCAGAATTGTCCGTCAAAATACTTTTGACTTTGGCGCTGTTTATAGCGGTGGCATACGTATTTTATCTCCGCTACATGAATTTCATCATCAGAAGAACACTTGACGACACCCTCCACAAGAAAGCTGAAATCGGGAACTTTCTCAGTATTTTCTCCAAAAACCTGAAAACTGTCGAGGAAATAGAGGATTCGATGAATATGACGGCGCGTTATGTCGCCGATCTTGTCGGTGCAAGCTCGCTGTGCATATTCACGCTTGAAGAAGACGGTTTTCTCAAGGCGGCCGGAATAGCCGGCGCGTTCCCCCCTCTTCACAAATCAACGGAATATGTCCTTACAAAGCCGCGTTTCATCCTTGAATCCCTTCGCAGGGAAAAGATCAAACTCGGGGACGGGCTGATAGGTGAAGTCGCACAGAACCGGGAAGCGCTTCTTGTCGAGGACGCTTCCGAGGATCCGAGGGTTGTCGCCACCGGAAGCGTAATTCCGATTGAAACTTTAATGGCCGTACCAATGGTGAAGGAGGGGAAGCTCATAGGAGTTGTCTGCGCGGTCAACAGCAGGGAGGACGGCAAAGGGTTCACCCCGGAGCAGTTCAGCGCCCTTAAATTCATGGCGGCGCAGGTTGAACTGGCATACAATATCGTACAGGTCTACTCCAACCTCAGCCAGCAGCAGAGGATCAACCAGGAACTCGAGTTTGCAAAACAGCTCCAGTCGTCCCTTCTCCCGAAGGAATTCCCGGAATGGGGGCCGTTCACAGTTCACGCATTCTCAAAATCGGCAAAAGAGGTCAGCGGCGATTTCTATGACTTTGTTGAAATCGACAGGGATCGCCTCCTGGTTGTCATCGGCGACGCATGCGGAAAAGGAATTCCGGCATGCCTTCTGATGTTCATGGCCCGGAGCTTCATCAGGGCGAATATTGAAAGATTTGCGACATTGCCGGAAATGATGAAGGAACTCAACAACAACCTTTACAGGGATACGAGCGCCGAAAGATTCATCACAATCGCATGCTGTGTCCTGAACCAGAAGGACAACACGGTCGAATACGCGAGAGCCGGACACACCGAACTTCTCATCTGCGTTCCCAGCCACAAGCACAAATTGAGGAAATTCTACACGCAGGGAACCGCGCTCGGCCTCATGCCCGGGGACATGGTTGACGAGTTCGACGCCATATCATTCGCATTCTTCAAGGACATGTCCATCCTGCTTTTCACCGACGGCATCACCGAAGCCCTGAATAAAAAAGACGAGGAATTCGGCATCGACAGGCTGAGGGAAAATTTCATGGCTTCCTGTGAAGGCAGATCCTCCCCGCAGGAAACAATTGAAAAAGTGCTGAGGTCCGTTGACATGTTTGTCGAGGAGACACCCCAGTCCGACGACCAGACCCTTGTTGTAATCAAACACCGCGAACATTTCGTATAAGCATCCGCAATCCAAATCGAATATCCAATAACCGACACGGAATATCCAAGGAGATTCCAAGTTCCAAACAAACACATTAAACAAAGAACAGCCCTTGCGGGCTTGACTACCAACAGATTCAAATCCGGAAATTAGTTTGTAGTTAGACGTTGCTCGAAAAGTATTTTTGAAGATTTGAAAAAAATACTTTTTGTCGCCCCGTCTAAATATTCTCAAAGAATTTTCGGCGAAATTCTTTGGAAAAGTTTTTTATTCTGCGGAT
>JBAYFV010000036.1:0-16860 GCA_041666985.1 Victivallales bacterium | reverse complement strand
CTCTGGATGGAAACTTGGTGCGAGATACAGGTGGAGGTGGCCAAAGGCCTTGCGGAAGCCGTCTCGTCCAATGCACCATGCTCCTCCAAGATTGGGTTTATGAGCTCCAGTCTGGCATCCCACAGTACCGAGGGGCGCGACTGGAAAAAACTCTTTGATGCATTCATGATCAAAGGCGAAGTTGCCCATAGGCCTCACTTCCAGTCATACAGAGAGACAACGGGGCCAAGCATCGCAAGTTCATTTTGTGCACTGGACATACAGAAAGAATTGCGTCCCGCCAACTGCGAGGTTTCCCCGGAAATTGAAAACTTCCCGTTCACATCTTGGACTAAATCCGATTCCCTCACCTGGGCACATATGGCGGTTGCTCAACTGTTCGGCTCTGACGCACTTCTGGTGGATGTCTTCCCGTTTTCGGGTAACCCCGCCGATTCGGAACCGGAAATATGGAGCCTGCTTGACCGCAGTCAGCCAGCTTTGAAATGGATCGGAGAACGTTTCACAAAGAATCTCCAGACGCAAGGGGTTGGCATTCCATGGCGCCAGAACGCACAGGAACTCATCCGCACCAAAATAGGAAATGCCCTCAACGAGCTTTGCGAGTCCGACTGTACTGTACATCCCGCTGCGGACTTCCTCATGCACTACGGCGTAACTGTGGCCCTCCGCCAACAGGAAAACAACGCAGTGTTCGGAAGACTTGCATGGATTTTTTCCAACAATGAGATACGCGAACTTCTTTCCGGTGGACTGCTCCTGGACGCCATCAGCGCGGAAATCCTCTGTCAGCGTGGTTTCAAAAATGAAATCGGTGTTGATTTCCTCGCAATGACCGGAAGGGAAGAGGATTCTTTCTCTGTGGAAAAGGTTACATGGGGTGAATGCGGGGTCGAGGAAGGCTGTTACTTCAACTTTAACTCACTGTCGAAAATAGGGCGGTTGCTCCCTCTCAAGGGAGCCAGGGAATGGACGGAAATACTGAGGCCGGACAAAAGCAAATTCGGATCTGGGATCGTGACATTTAAAAATAAACGCGGAGGGCGGATCGTGACATTCGCTTCTGCAAATCCTGACTCCGCACCTAAATGCTGGAAACGCCAGTGCATGATCCAAAACGCGGTGCGCTTCTGCGTTGGCAGCCATAAAATCGCAACTGTAACCGGAGGCTCATTTCTTATCATGGAGGAATTCACCAGAAGCGACAGACGCATTTTCACCGTCTTGAACGCAAGCCCTGACGCTACACGCCCTGTAATCAAAATCGGGGGAGTTCCGGGTAAGATCAAAGCCACAATCTTGAAACCTCTGGAGCAACCTGTCCCGGCAACCATAAAAGTGAAAAAGGATAGAGGTTTCTCGTCTATCACTTTAGACTCCAAAATTCCATATCTCGGAATTTTAGTCCTTGAAGTTTTTTAGATTAAAAGAAAGATAAAAAATGTCATCAGTTTCTGAAGCTGAGGAAGTTGCAATTGAGGAAAAGGCGCCGTTGGCGGCGATGATGCCGGTAAATGGCAGAATGCTCCATGATTTCTATGGGCGGAAAATCCGGACGCTGCATGAAGACCGGAAACTTCGCCTGAAAGAGATTTCCACGCGTGGACAGGCTGAAGCCTATGTCGCAGAAGTCAGGAGTAAAATTGCAGGTTGTTTCGGGAATTTCCCCGAGAGAACCCCTCTGAATTCCCAGATAGCCGGGATTGTTTCCAAGAGGGATTTCACGATTGAGAAGATCATCTTTGAAAGCCGCCCCGGTTATTTTGTCACAGGATTGTTTTACCTGCCTACCGTCCGTTCCGGAAAAATCCCCGGTGTGCTTGGTCTGTGCGGACATTCATGGAATGGCAAGGCGGAAAAAGTATATTATCGCTTCTGCCAGGCCTTGGCGATGAAAGGGTTTGCCGTATTCATGATCGATCCGGTTGGCCAAGGAGAGCGCCTGCAATTTCTCAAGGAGAAGCCTGCTTTCAATGGTGACGGCAAATCTTGCATCCAGGAACACAGTATGCTAGGCAAGCATCTCGGCCTTTGCGGTGAATTCTTCGGTGCATGGCGCGCCTGGGACGGGATCAGGGCCCTGGACTACCTGTGCGGGCGTCCTGAAATTGACGTGAAAAGAATTGGCGTTACTGGGAATTCCGGAGGCGGGACCTTGACTGCATATATCAACGCCCTGGATGAAAGACCGACGATGGTGGCACCCGGTTGCTTCATTACCAGCTATCTCCGTAATTTCGAGAATGAACTGCCGGTTGACTCGGAGCAGGTTCCGCCCGGAATCCTTGCCAGAGGATGCGAGATGGCGGACTTCATCATCGCCCGCGCTCCCCGGCCAGTATTAATTCTCGGTCAGAAAAACGATTTCTTTGATCCAAGGGGAACCATTGAGGCCTATGATGATGCCTTGCACATCTACCGGCTTCTGGGGGCCGAAAATAATATTAAGTTGTTCATAGGACCGGACGGGCATGGTTATCATTTAGACAACAGGGAGGCGATGTACGATTTCTTTGTCAAGAATGCCAATTTGAATTTCTCTAAAGATGAACCGGAAGAAGTGGTGCCTCTGGCTGATAGTGAGTTAAGCTGCGCGCCGGATGGTCAGGTCGTCAACATGGCCGGAAACTTGATCATTCCAGATTATCTGAGGAATAAATCTGAGCAGCTTGCTTCAGAGCGAAGATTGCTCAAAGAGAGCGAACTGATCACATCCGTGAGGAGAAAACTCTCAATCCCGCCAGTTGACAAGGTTCCTGAATAT
This sequence comes from Victivallales bacterium, assembly GCA_041666985.1. Classification (GTDB taxonomy): domain Bacteria; phylum Verrucomicrobiota; class Lentisphaeria; order Victivallales; family GWF2-50-93; genus GWF2-50-93. The sequence continues at coordinate 14,096 of JBAYFV010000036.1, read as the reverse complement.
CGCATTTTGCGGCCGGTGAATTTCTCAAATCCAGATGGTTCGGAGGATGGCGGAATTATGAATCGATTCCTCGTTAAAACGGAGCATGACATTGAATGCGCCCTTGTTTTTATCAGCCGGGAGGAATGTTTCCATTTCCCCGAAGGGGATAAAGCGTGTCTTTACGTCTCTCACCTGTCGGCTGAGGCCGAAATCAGGGGAGGTATTCTTGGGCAGGCTCATGGTGAAAAATGTTTTGCCCTGGATATAAGGGACATCGGTAATCCCCGTCCGGTATCTTGCTGGCGCGGCGGTGAATATTTTGATTTGGACTGGGTCGATCATTTTTATGCGTCCACCGGAATAATGCTCGATGAGCCACTTCTGAGTGGGAAAGTGCGTGACACGCTTTCGGCTATTTCCCTGTTGAAGGATCGCGGTTATCAACAGATCCATCTCATCGGGCGCGGATTTGGCAGTATGGTCGCCGCTTTTGCCGGGTTGCTTTCCAACGATGTAACTAAAGTCAGTCTTGTCAATGCGCCACTCTCCTATGCGGAAATGGTCAGGAATGGCGTGTCTCTATGGCCATTGTCGTGCATGGTTCCCGGAGTATTGGATTCGTTTGATCTCCCGGATGTGTACCGTGCGTTGACAGGGAAACAGTTGAGGGTGATCAATCCGTGGGATTCTATGTTCAGGACTTTGACCGGCCGTAATTTACAGGAGAAAGCGACTGCGGCGGGACTTGATGAAAAACTTTTTGAGTAAAATGAAGGGCAATTTTCATTGCGGCACAAACGGACGGTGGACACGGAGTGCGCCTTTGCAGATTCCATCTTGAAATTGATGAAGGGGAAAGGTTGAAAATGAAAGAAGTTGGAAACAAAATGCAAAATGTTATGAAAAGTATCTGTCGTAAACCATGTTAAAAGGAAAAGAAGAAATGAACATGAAGTTGAACCGCTGTATGGTAGGGCTGTTGCTTGTCGGAGCGATGCTGTTGAACACAGGTTTCGCCGTCGCTGCACCCGTATCGGCGCATCTTGCCGACAACGGCAGCGCGAAAATGTCCATCGTCATAGGGAAGACTGCGGATGACGCTGTCAAAGCCCATGCGAAGCCCCTGGCTGAATATCTCAAAAAAATCAGCGGTGCGAAATTCGAGATTGTCGAGGGTGACGGCAAAAGCGGAATCGCTGTCGGTACATTCAAGGACTTTCCGGAACTGAAACTTGACAGTCTTTTCAAACCCGATGATCCTCTGCGGCGCGAGGAGTATCTCCTGCGTTCTCACAAGGACGGCATCCTGCTTGTCGGGGTGAACGCCTTTGCTGTCAGGCATGCTGTCTGGGATCTCTTGCATCGCTTCGGATACCGGCAGTATATTCCCAGTGCCAACTGGGAGATCATCCCGGAGAATAAAGTTCTGGATATCGCCGTGGACGATTTCGAAAAGCCTGATTTCTTGATGCGCGACATCTGGTATTCCGGCGGCCTCTTCCCAAACCAGGGGAAATTACACGCTGAATGGGTTGTCAAAAACAGGCTCAACATGAGCAGTGTTGTTGAAGGAAAAGGCGGGTTCAACGCCCGCTCAGGTCATTCCTGGGAAGGGGTAATCCAAAACAATAAAAAGGCGTTGGAGGAACACCCTGAATATTTTGCCCTCATTAAAGGTGAAAGAACAAAGAGACCCATATTTTGCGTGACCAATCCGGGGTTTCAGAAGCTTTTTGTTGAAGATAGGATGGCAGCGCTTGAAAAGGGAAAGTCCAACTTTATTTCCGTTGAAAAATCAGACGCGGGGGGTCTTTGCGAATGCGAGGAGTGCAAGAAGCTGGGGAACAACACCGACCAGATGGTGACTTTGGCGAACCTAGTTGCTGAAGCCATCGATAAGAAAGGGCTTAATAAATATGTCGGGATGCTTGCCTATGCCGATCACGCCTTGCCGCCTACGATCAAAGTTAATCCAAGGGTTTTTGCGAGTGTCTGCACGGCCTGGAATCCCCAGCCTGTGGACAAATTGCTCGAAGGCTGGGGTAAACAGGGGGCAAGCCTCGGGGTCTACGACTACTATACTCTAGCCCAGTGGTATGGAGACACGCCGGGATCAACACAATTCCTCTCTTTGGAAAGCGTAAGCCGTAATATTCCAACGTATCACGAGAGAGGGGCGAAAATATTTGCTGCGGAGTCAAGCCCGAACTTCGTCGCCTGCGGACTTCCCTTCTATCTGACAACGAGACTCCTTTGGGATGTCAAAGAGGGCGGCAAGGCGGATGAGATCCGGGAGGAATTTTATGAGAATTGTTTTGGCAAATCCAAACAGCAGGTCAGGGTGTTTTACGAATTGTTCGATGCGAAACGAGCCAGTGCGGCTAGTAGGATGGGGCCACTCCTCACGATCAAGATGTATGGGATTCTCAAGGATGCCATGGAGGTCGCGGACAGTCCTGCTGTAAAAAGGAGAATCGAGGATCTGGTTCTCTACACCAGATATTGCGAACTGCGCATGGATTATACCACAAAATCAGTAAAGTCAGAAGAGGAGAAGCAGAAGGCGGCAGAGGCACTGATCCGTTACAGCTACCGGATAAGCGACAGAATGCTTGTCCACTCCCTGTGGGTATGGATCGAGTTTCAAAAATACATAAAAACACTGCCTGAGAATTGCGGTGCGCATGTTCCGGCGGATAAGAATCCGTGGAAGAAGGAGAGTGCCCCGTTTACTGAAGCTGAAATATCCAGCTACATCAATTCGGGGGTGGAGGATAAGGCGTTCTATGACGACTGCTTTGTGGATTACGGGAACGAACTCGTGCCGTCCGGCGCGCCTTCAGCGCAGCTGGGCGTTTGGTCTGGAATGGCCGGCAGCCGGCGTCTTCCCAGGCTTCTCTTCCACGGCGACAAGACGACTGTGCTCCCGCCGATCACGTTGCAAAGCGAGCAAGGGGTTCCTCTTGTATGGAGTCTGAAAGACCTGTCCGGAAAAATTCTCGAACAGGGAAGACTGTCTGCCACCGGCAAGCCTCAGGATATTGTTTTCAAGACCTCTGGCGAGGGTTTGTTCTGTTTCGAGGCCGAAACAGAAAACGGGAGTTTGAATACCGTCAGAGTGGGGTTGCCAAAGGATGCAAAAGTCTCAATCCGCGCCGATGCCGACCGTCCGGCCTTCTTCCAGTCCAATTCGGCAATGTATTTCTATGTGCCAAAGGGAATGAAAAAGGTGTTGCTGACTGCATGCTTCAAAGATGCCGGACGGATATATGACGCGAAAGGAAAACTGGTTTATGAGGCGAACGGCCCCGTGGAAGCGGTGTCCGGAAGGAGATTGGACGCCAGTGCCATGCTGAACATCCCGGTGGGTGAAGGGAAGGATGGACAGTTCTGGAAGATAGAAAACTTCTTCTGGACAACATATCTCTGGAATGTTCCGCCGTACCTGGCACTATCTCCGGACAGATGCGTAGTGCCTGCGAAGTTCGCAGGTGAGATCAGGGAGTTCTATACGGGAAAGACAGGAATGGTAAGATAACATGAGACAGGATATCAGTAAATTAAAAGGAGGAATAGGAGATGAAAATCATGATGGGAAAATTAGCGTTGATAATTTCATTGTGTGTCGCAACTCTATATGTAGTGGCTCAGGAGAAGCCCATGAAAGTCTTTGTTCTCTCTGGGCAGAGCAACATGTACGGGATGGGGGATGCCGAGGAGCTGCCGAATGATCTTAATGGGGAGCAATCTGGTGTCTTGTCTTTTGAGTCAGTACCTTCTGGAAAAGCCTGGATTCCTCTTGCTCGCAGCAAAATTGTCTACAAGGCCGGAGGTATCGGGCCGGAATTATCCTTTGCCAAAGAGATAAGGGCAAAGATCAATGAACCTATTGGCATTATCAAATATGCCAAGTCCGGCTCGAATCTGGCCAAGAATTGGAATCCCGACGATCCTAAATCAGATTATGCAAATCTGGTGAGAATTGTGAATGCTGCGCAGAAGAGCAGGAATATCGAGATAGTTGGAATGCTTTGGATGCAGGGCGAAAGCGATGCAATGGATAAGGAAATGGCAAACGCCTATGCCGCCAATCTCTCTCAGTTTATCCAGAGGGCAAGGAAGGATTTCAACAGCCCTAAAATGTTTTTTGTTGCTGGCAGGCAGACGGAACGGACCCCCTTCACGGATATTGTCGGACGGGCTCAGGAGAAATGCAATCTTCCCGGCTATGCGTTCATAAATTGTGACAAGCTGTCCAAGAAAAAGGACAATACGCACTATGACATGAAAGGGCTGGTTAAGATGGGGTGCCTCTTCGCAGATGCCATGCTGAAGTTGATGGGCGGAAAAGATAATAAAATCAACCATGCGCCGAAAGAGTGAACAGGCGATGATGCAGGACACTGAAATATCAAACTCCTCATGGATATGGTTTCCTGGCCAGGAAGAAAAAGCCAGACACCAGTATGCCTGCTTCCGTAAAAGTTTCAATCTGCGAAATCCGCAGGGAACTGCGGTTCTGGACATATCGGCTGATTCCGATTTCGTCCTTTTCGTGAATTGGCACGAAACCGGGCGCGGCTCTGGTGTTCTCTCCGGATGCTGTCACGAAGGATGAATACAATGAGCCGCTGGGCGTATTCTCCAACGAGCCTGGACAGACGCGCGTCAGCAAAGGCTGGCTCGTTAGGTTCAAGGCGAAAAGGTGCGCTCTGGTGGAAGAAAACAGTTGAGCTCTGTGGTGAAACGGGATGGGCTTCGGCGTTTGACCGTGAGCATCTGGAAATTGCGTGTAAGCCGGCGCTGGAACTTGCGGGGATCACCCGCTCGGTCACGGTTAACATTCCGGGTATTGCCGCTGGTGAGTCCCGCCGGAGTGGCTGTACCACTTGTGAATTCGAGGGGCTCTTTGAGAAGAACGGCACCCGTATATTGAACTTGAAGGTGACTCTTGCTGATGGCAAGGATATCTCCAGGGTCTGGTCGAGCCACTGCGGGGAACTGCAATTGCGCCGGGAGGGAGCGTCAGTCGCGATTGTCCCGCCGATCGAGTATGCAGATGTTCTGATTTTCGCGCGGGAGCCAAAAACGTCAAATCAGAAAGACGGGATAAAGAAAAAATAAAGGGGAAGTTCGAAAGTGCGGAAATGCGTAAGTTCGAAAGTTTTATTGGAGTTCATCACGTGACTCACGTGGCAGCTTTAGCGTGTCCTGATATTCATAAACTTTGAATTTCCTATACGATTAAATTAGAGGTAGTGTCAAAAGTTTTATGAAAGAAGATGAAAAAGAATGACGGGAAAAAGACGGGAGGAATTTTATCTTTTCCCTTTTCAACAGTCCGTATAAAACCGGTTCTCGTCTACAGCCGGGACTGATTTTTTGAAAATGCAGATTTTTTTCAGGAGAAAAAATTCTTCTGCTTTTTCAAACCGTCCCGATCTCATCCGAGGATGAATCGGGACTAAATAAGTCCCAGCGACTCCGCTTCCGGTTTTTCCGGACTTCCCGGGGTGAAAAGGGAAAAGAAAAATTCGTTCAGGGCGGAAAGCCCGAGTTCATTGAAAATTGAATATGGTGGATTATGCCACCAGAAGCAGCTTGGACCACATGTCCGGATAGAGCGGGACATCCCTGAGGAATTCAAGTCTCACGGGAGGTGTGCCGCCCCTTGCGGAATGCGGGCGCATGAAGTTGCAGTATGCGATGAAAAGCACCGTGAGGGACAAGGCCCCGTCGAAGGACTTGAATCCCGCACGGGGCCTGGTATGGAACTTGTAGGTTCTGCTGAGACGCTCGACCATCTGTTTGAAGCGTCTGTATTCGCTGCTTTCCTCGTCGAGGTTCTGCAGTCCGACAACGGTTCGCTTCGAGATGTGGTTCTTCCTGGCCCTGCTGTTGTAGGCCATTGTGGCGCAGTCGTAGGAAGGGTTTCCGTCGGTGACAAGTTCCGGTTTTCCCGCTCTCGGCTCTTCGGGCTTTCCGAAGCACTTGCACAGCAGTGCGAACGCCGGAGCCACCCCGCGGTTGTCCGAGAGGTTGAACCCGCAGATCGCCCTGGAAGCGGAATCTATGACGAACCACGTATAGTTCCAGACGCCGTCCACGATGATGTACGTCTCGTCGGCGACGGCTTTTCCGGAGGGAGGCGGAGTGAGTGAGTCTATGGACGGAGCCAGGTAGAAGGCCGCCGATTTCATGTAGTTGAGGACGGTCTGGTGCGACACGGTGATTCCGTGAAACCCCTTCATCGCGTCCCTTGTCTGCCTTGTGCTCAGTCCGATGTTGACTGAATAGGAAAGGACAAGTGACAGAGTGCGGGAGTCGTTGTGGATTTTCCGCAGGTCGACTCCATGCACCGGTTCTTCCGGACTTGCGGTTCTGAGGTCGTCCGGGGAGAAGTGATACTCCCTGTACTGGTAGTGGAGCTTGAAGTGCGGAAGTTCCGGCTGTTTTTTCAGCATGCGCTTTTCCACGCGGTTCAAGGCATCCTTTCTTGAGAGGTAGTGAGGGCATTTCCGGCTGGGGCACTTGAAGACCGTCTCAATGGTGTTTCCCTTCCACTTGAAAAGGGCGCATCCGCAATGGGGGCACCAGTATCTGGCCGCGCTTGAGCGCCTAGTCTTGTGGGTCTGGCTCACCCCCTGGCATATTTTGCAGAGCACCTGTGATGCGGACTTGCCGTTGTTGGAGTAAAGATAACGAGAAGGAGCGCCGCAATGCCTGCAACGGATTCCTTCCATACATTCGTGGGAGCTGGATCTGCGCCCTACGGGACTGAGGGCTTTGCCGGTTCTTTTCTGATGTTCGGCAAGAAGCCGTTTCCAGTCAAGACCGGGAATTTCTTCTTTCGGGCATGGGGCGCTAGCCAGAGCTTCGACGGCATCGACTTGGTAACGGCGGTAGTGCGGCGGCTTGGGGTCGGGTTTGGTTTCGATGTCCTGGCGTTTCCCCGACACGACGTCGAGGATGATGGCAAGGGCGCAGGAAAGTTCATTTAATGTCAATTGGCGGCAGAACCATTTTACAATACGGTGTATATTATTGACACTTCTCACGAGGACCTCCGTTATTGATGTGGTAGTTGATTTCGGAGGTTCTCACTTTCCTGATATATCCACCAGATTCAAGCCCCCAACAGGGGGGAGAAGGATTTTTTTTCCAAAACACATGAATATTGAGGCTAAAAGCCAAAGATAATTAGAATAAGAGTTTTACAAAACGAAATTAGAAACAAGGAAAGAGAAAAATGAAAAGTACCTTTTTTGCAGTTGCTGTTCTAGTAAGCATGTTTACTATGAAATCTTTAATCGCAGAGCCACTTACAAAAGGGGATGCTGTCATGTCGCAGAAAAATAGAAGTTTTGAAATGGTGAAGGACGGTGCCCCGCTGTCCACGATAATCCTACCGGAAGAAACAGAGTTCGACCGTTATCTGAAGGCCGCACCCGACGATATTGACTCTCTCGCCCGCAAACGTTTTCCGAAGGCTTCCACGGAGAAGCTGGAGCTTGTGAAAAAGAATCTGCCTGCCGTGATTAAGAAGGAGGCTGCGAGAGTTGGCGACGAGGAAAAACTGGCGGCTGAAGAACTTGTTGCGTTCATTAAGAAGATGTCTGGTGCGGATCTTCCTGTGAAACGCCTCAGGAAAGGTGAAGCATTGCCCTCAGGAAATCTGATCCTGCTAGGAGTGGAGCTTGCGAAATCCGCAGGTCTTGAAAAAGAAATTGCCGCACTTTCACCAGACGGTTTTATTATAAGAACAAAGAACGACCGGCTCATCCTGTCGGGCAGCCGCGCACGCGGGACGCTTTATGCCGCATACGAACTGTTGGAAACTTTGGGATGCCGCTGGGTGATGCCCGGCGCATTCGGAGAAGTCATTCCGGAATCGAAAAGCATAATCGTATCAGTGGACAAGACGGAAAATCCATCGCACCGCGAGCGTTATTGGTGGTGTACATACGGACCTGGGGCTGCCTACCCGCGATGGACATTGCGCAACAAGGGTAACTTCGTACATGCGCTAGGTGATCCGATGGTGGCGCAGGGACATGCCTCAGGGGCGCCTCTGGCTTATGGAGCTACAAAACCTGAGTTGCAGGTCAAGATCAAAAAGGAAGTTTCCGACTGGAAGAAAGACGAGAAGGGAAAACTTATCCTTGATGAAAAAGGAAATAAGATCAGTATAAAGGAGGAGAAGGATGTCTTTCAGCTTCCCGATGAGTATTACACCATGGAAGGAGGAAAGCCAAACACCCATGTCGCCAATATGTCCAACCCGAAGGTCTGGGATTTGTGCGATGACTTCTATCGTGATTATTTCTATAAGAACTCGCTTCAGGACTATGTATCAATCTCGGCTGCTGACGGACTGGTGCTTGACGACCGGAAGGAAAGCAGGGATCTTGACAGCAACGAATATGACTGGACGATGGGTGCGCCAGCCTCGACTGACCGTCTATGGTTCTTTCACCGAAGATATATTGAACGTGTCCTCCAGGAGCATCCCGACCGCAAGTTCGGCGTGCTTGTGTATGCGAACAATCTGACTCCTCCCCGCATTGAAACCGTGCACCCCGCAATGGCGCTCGTGTTTGCACCGCTCGGAATCTGTCCGCTGCACAACGTGAGGGATGAAAACTGCAAGACCAACCGCGCCTACAAACAATGGTTTGAGTCATGGATGGCGCAGGCGAAGGCGGCCGGAGCTGAAACTTATTATTATGATTATCTGCCCATCGGCTTCCAGTGGTGCAGCTTTATAATGTCACCGCAATGGGGGATCATCGGCAAGAACTATCCGTGGTTCCAGAAGCTCGGCCTGGACGGACATACTACGCAGGGCTTCGACGACTCCGGCGCCATGGGGCTGACCGCCTGGGTGGCGATCCGCCTTTACTGGGATGTCAATCAGGACTACAACAAACTGGTTGAGGAATACTGCCAGCTGCGTTTCGGGAAGAAAGCCGCAGCGGCGATGCATGACTATTATAATGTGTTTGAAAAGCGAATGGACGCAGTTCCGGATCTCTGTTCCAATGAAGTTTGGGGAAATCATCTTGCGATAGATGCCGATACACGTAGCAAGGCCCGTGAAGCGCTAAAGAAAGCTGAACCTTTGATTGAAGGCGAACGGGAAAAACGTCAGTTCGAGGCGGCCTCTGATTTTCAGAAGGCGATGGATGCCTGGTGCGACGGGATTGATTGCGCCCGTAAAACCGGTGACTTTGCGGAAGCCGCAAAGAAAATGGAACCAGCATTTGAGATTGCCGGAAAGCTCAACGCCATATATTCGCATTATGTCAATCCAAACTGTATTGACAAGAAAAACAATGCACAGTACACGACTGGCGGTTGGCTCAAGAAGTATTTGCTTTGGGACAAGAAAATCAAAGGTTCAAAAGCGAATCTGGCGCTTCCGCGGATGGTGAAAGTCGCGCTCGACACCGACAATCTGGCCTTCACAAAAGGCTGGCAGAAGCCGGAAGTGTCCGTGACCGAGTTAGAAGACTGGGACTGTACCGTGGTTCCTGATGTGAAATTCAAGACTGAAAGGGAAATGGCTGCATTCTTCTACCGGACGGATGTGACAGTTCCGGAATCGTTCAAAGGTGCTGACAAAGTCGTACTTTACTTTCCAAGTCTGATTGCACGTGCGATGCAGATCTGGATCAACGGCAAGGCGGTTGTTTTCGACAACGGGAAATACAAGGATGAAATCTGGCGCGGCCCTAGCTACTTCTGGTTCAATTACGACCACCAGCAGGAATTCGACGTCACGCCATACATCAAGCCGGGAGAAAAGAACACCATCGCGTTCAGGGTATTCAAGTCTTTCGACCATGGCGGAACATACGACCGGGTATTCCTGCTGGCGAATCCATTGCAAGAGAAATGAAGCCGAAGAATATTCTGACAGGATAACTGGATTAAAGAGGGTAAAGGAGTTGATTTCAAAACTACGGGAACAACTTGTTGCGGAGATAAGCCATGTTGGAGTTCAAACTTTAGTTTGTTCTTGTGTTCAACAAGTTACGCAAGCTTGTACTCCAACTTAAGAAATCAGCTCAATAGAGGCAATTTTGAAATTGCCGGCGCTTGAACTCGCCGGACAATGGCTCGCATCCTATGAGTGCAAAAAATCTTAAGACACAGGACTTAAAAAAAGGATTGTAATACAATGTCTAATGCTCATAAATTTCCCCCTTTAGGCTTGACCTATTTCTGGTTTTTGAACGACTATTGCGATGACAAGATTGTCGACAGGCAGATCGAGGAATTCAGCAAGGCCAGGATTTCAACGGTCTGCCTGCATCCTCGCGATGGTTTGCTGCTGCCATACGGGAGCAGCGACTGGTTCGATTTTATTCGCAAGACGGCAAAAAAGCTTACAGCAAAGGGGATTAAGATTTGGCTTTACGACGAGGATCCGTTCCCAAGTGGAAACGCAGGCGGTAGGATTGTTCTTGATCATCCTGAATTCATCGCGCATAAAATTACGATGTATCAGGCGTCTTCAAATGAAATCAAGGAAGACGGTTTATGGTGTTTTCCGGCAAAGGGAAAATTGCTTTTCTGCGCATTGCTGTCAGAAGGCAATTCAGAATTGGTTTCCGATAATACAGATCATGTGGGGATAGTCCGGCGAACCTGGACGATGATGAAGAACTGGGACAGCAAATGGTATTATCCCGCAACGCCTCTTTACATTTCGGATAGGGCAACGGCAAATACTCCTGAATATGCGATTAAGATAGGGAGTATTCCAAAAAGTCAAATCCTTGTCGCTTTTACGATAGAAGCTGTTCCTAACTCGAAATGGAATTTTCTTGCAGACCCTCTCAATCCAAAAGCAACTAAGAAATTCATCGAGTACACTCATGAGAAATATCTTCAAAGTGTAGGAGATATGTTCGGGAAGGAAATCACTGCAATATTTACCGATGAAGCCAAATATTGCGGAGAAACACCTTGGACACCTGGAATATTTGAAGACTTTCTGAAAAAATACGGTTACGATCTGAGACCAAGGCTTTTTGATCTTTTTTCAAACCTTGAAACACCTGAAAGTATCCGTACAAAATTAAATTACCGGGAATGGTGCGGCAGACGCTTTGAACAGGCTTGGTTGAAACCCGTGTCAGCATGGTGTCGGAAACATAATTTGAAACTTGTCGGGCACATGAGTCCGGAAGAAGATCCTGTCTCACAGTCAAAAACACTTTCCAATCTAATGCCTTTGCAAAAGCATCTTTCTCTTGCCGGGTTCGATCTTATAGTCCCGGCAGTAGGGGATAACAAACATCCCTTGCTCAATATCGGAATACTGTCAGCGGTATCTTCTGGACAGCAGCATAAGATGGCAGGTGTAATGAGTGAGTCACTTGCCTGTTCGGGTAAGGATTTCACAATTGAGAAAGTGCGCAGGATTCTCAACTGGCAGACTGTCATGGGAATGACTACGCCTGTGGTACACGGGATATTCCATTCATTAAGAGAAGAACGCGAGTTTGAATGTCCTCCTGATTTCGGGCCCGAATCCAAATTCAGAAATGGCTTGATGCAATTATCTCAAGACTTGGAGCCATTTCAGGAAATGCTCCTGGGCGCAACGCAAATCGCACCCGTGGCAATCTTATGGCCAATAAAGTCATTCCAACTCCTAAATAAATTCTGGCAGGCCGAACCTGGTGGGTTACGGGAGGAACTGACATGTCTTGTCATGTCATGCCTAGAGGCGCACGTTGGCATCCAACTGCTGGATGAAGCCGACTTCCAGAACGCCAAGATGAAAAATGGCACGTTGAGAATCGGGAATGCCAGTTATTCCCACGTAATTGTTCCTGGCTCGACAATATGGAGAAAAAACACCTGGGATTTACTGGAAAAACACAGCCAAGAAAATATCCATGTTTACCAGTATGGAACAAGACCAAGGTATTTTGAAACAGCAACAGGTATTGAGAAAAACAAATGCGTCTCATTTAATGAGTTGACAAAAGCTATGATAAAAAATGACATGCCAAAACTTATGGATCTGAAATCATCAAATTCCAAGGATGTCCGTATCACTGGCTGGACTAAAAACGGGAAGAAATTCCACTTGCTCTGTTATCTGGGAGAGGGATCAATCGAAGAGGAAATTGATAATAAAAAACAGGAATTATCCGGCCAGAAAATCACAGCCATATCAATGTGCTGAAAGGGCAATGCCGGTTGGACTAAGGTCTGCCGGAACTGAGGGATGCATTACATTGCTGAGGAAACCGCATGACGAATACAGGAATGGAAAACTTTATGGAAGAGAATGCAGAATATTGCGCTACCGACACCATCCCCATTCCCATTATGGACATCGAGAGAAAGACGCTTCCTGTGTTCTGCCCGTGGTGTTGTTCGGTCTCGGGCGTCGCCAAAACCGATGTTGCACGCTTTGCAAAAATCTCCCCCGCTTACAAGGCATGCCGCAAATGCGTGGATTTTATCAATGATGGCAAGTCTTTTCCCACGGTGGGAATCTGTGTCTGAAAGATCATCCGGGGGCGTGCTCCCACTATTAACTGAGGTGATTTCAAGAATAAACAATCTTAATTTGACGGGAGATACGGGCAGTTTACAGGCACTAAATATTCTCAATCAAGTGCAAATCCTTATGTCCGTTTAATATTATTTTATTCTTCACTTTGAGCCGCTCAAATATGTCACGCTGTTTCCGGGTAAGTTCAGAGTTGTATTTGCATTCTATCAGGTATTGCTCTCCAAAATAACGGTCAGTGATAAAATCAAGCTCTATTCCGTCTTCCACGTAATAGTATGGATTTTTCTCCTTTATTTTCAAATAGACATAGTTTTCAAAAACAGCGCCTTTATCCCTATATCCCGTATATGCGTTTCTTATCCCCACATCCCCAGTGTACAATTTACTTTGCGAGGTGATTTTCTCGTTCGTCTTCCCGTACTTTCTTATTAAAGCGATGAGAAAAGTGTCTTCAAAATATTCGATATACCGTTTGGCATTGCTCGGAGTGATATTCAGTATGTTTCCAATATTATTGATGCTTAACTGCTTACCGCTTCTTTCCATCAGAAGGAGAAATAAATCCTGTATTACCGATTTCATTTTTATGTTATGTTTGGCTATTATATCTTTGTAAATCAGCTGCTCCACAAGATTCTGAATATATGCGCGGTCATTTTTTATGACGTATTCAGGCATGCCGCCCTCCCGGAGATAATCGTCAAAATAGACTTTCATAAGATCCGAATCAACGGCTTTGAGTTTGATTTCCTTAAAGACGAGCCATTCGTCAAAATCCAGAGGTTTCACCTCAATGACTCTGCTCCTTCCAGTCAAATAGGCATTCTCATCAACGAATATTGAAGAGCTTGATGAGCCGGCGATAATCTTGACGTTACCCCTGTCATATATGTTCTTCAGTTGCTGCTGCCATTTGTCCTTATATGTAACTTCATCCAGGAAAAGATAGATTTTCTCCTCCATTTTTATCTTGTGCAGCAGACGATACTCGTCAATTATCCCGAATATGGATTTGTCGTTGAACAGGAAATCATCCAGACTGACAAACAATATTCTTGTTTTATCCATTCCCTTTTTTATCAAATCTCCGATAACAAGCTTCATTATCGAGCTTTTTCCGACACGTCTCAAGCCGGCCAGAAGAAGGATATCCTTTGAGTCCATGTCTTCAGATATCTTTTTGAGGTATTTCACCCTGTTTTTAATTTCAAATACATAGCCCTCATCCCACCAGGGATTAAATGTGTAAAATAGCTTTTTCACTTAAATTATCCTCCGCATGATATAATTATAGCTTTATTATACTATGATATAGTATAATTGTCTAGCACCGGGTCTTGTTTAAGGGGCCGATAAAAAATCTTAAGAGCACGCTAAAGTCATAGATCCCGGGGCCGCAGGAGCTCGGGACCGTGAACTCCAACTTAAAAAACCGCAATTTCAATGTTCCCTAGCAGCCTGTCGGAGTGACATTTTCTGTAAAAAAAAACATCTGGCTGCCTGTCTTCCGTTTTTAGATTTTCTATCGTTCCATGACGGTATTTTTCCGCTAATCCGTCATCCATTCAGTTTT
>JBAYFV010000035.1:0-17105 GCA_041666985.1 Victivallales bacterium | reverse complement strand
AAATGCGGCTCCTCTTGAAACCATCAGGCAGACGTTCGTCGGGTAATAGGCCTGTTTAAGCTGATATTCCCTGACTGTGCTCAATATCCACCCGGAAAGCAGGATGTCCGAGGAGTCGGAAGCGATATCTTTTTCCTGGAGCGTCCATCCCCCGTCGGATTTCTGCATGGCGCTGAGATAATCCATGGACTTCTCTATCGGGGTTCTCTCGACCGATCCGCATTCGACAAGGGACCTCAAGGCCATCATCGACATCAGCGGGCTGCTGTTGTATCCCTTGCTGATCCCGAATCCGCCATCGGCGTTCTGGAACGAGAGGAGCTTCGCCTTGAGCGCGTCGGTACTCCCGTTTGAATGGAAAAGGACATAGAGGCTTCTCGCGATCCCCACAGTGTTTTCCGGACTGCCGGACACCGTCCAGTTTACGGCCTTGTCTAAAAACTCCCCGCTCTTTCCTGCATGGTAGAGGGTAAGGAACGCTTCTGGCGTATCGGTCGGCTGCTTCGCGCCGGCACCCCAGGAGCCGCCCTGGTTCTGCATGGAGATGAGCCACTGGCGGGCTTTGTCAAGATCCGCCCCCTGGACCATCAATGAGCAGAAGATAATTGAAAAGATTATGACAAGGTGTCCGGCGCTGCGCACGCCCCGGCTGAATCCCGTATTCATGTTAAGTCCCCTATGTTGCATATTTTAACCGGCAGGAAATAAGACCGATACAAGGAAAAAGAGGAGGAATATCATGGCGCGGTAAAAAACGAAATATTGTCGCATGCATTCACCCGCGCTGCCGTAGAAATGAAAAACTAAATCACAGTTCATCACCGGATATGGTGGCGTAAAATATACCGGCGGTAAACATAGTCAAGCGGAAAAACACAGGAGATTTGCAAGAAAACCATACATTGAACCCCATAAAAGACAAGGAGCTCCGTCCGTATGCAGCCGGAGAGTCGGTCTTTTTCCTGAAATACTGTCTTGATTTTTCCCGGCCGGCTGACTATCTTTGCGGTGTATGAAAATCAAAACTCCCATCATCATCATTTTATTTTCCATCTCCGTTTGCATTTTTATTTCAGCGGCTGAACAAAAGGCGAAAGTACAGTCGTTCCGGATCCATGAGGTTGAAAAGGCCGTGGGTGGAACGGTGAAGACGCAGTTCAGGGACAAGCCTGTTCCGCACATTGAGGTTGCCGCAGGTGAAACAAAAGCCTACCTGTTCAATACCGGGGATCTCAAAGTCAGCCGCCAGGGCTTCAACAAGAAGGCTGTCGTAGATGTGTTCGTGCTTATTGACGCCCGGGGAAAGGTGATAAATGCTTCAATCGGTGAAAATGCCGACGTTCCGGGATATGTCCGAATGGTCGTTGAAAGCAGTATTTTTTCCAACTGGCACGGCAAGGAGGCCGGTGACAAAGCTCCGGACGCCGTTACAAAAGCTACTTTCACATCAAAAGCTGTGAACGGCGGAGTTGAAGCTCTTTTGAAGAAGCTCAGGGAAATAGGGTTCTTCTCAAATTTGAAATGACTTTGAGGATCCGCCACGACATTCCCTGTTGCTGAACCACATAAATTATCCTGAAAGGAGAATCTGTCATGAAAGTGATTGGAATCAACGGAAGCGCACGCAAGGACGGAAATACTGCAATCCTGATCAGAACCGTTTTTAAGGAACTGGAAAAGGAGGGGGTTCAGACAGAACTCATTCAGCTTGCCGGGAAAAAAGTGGGCGGATGCATTGCGTGTTATAAGTGTTTTGAGTCTAAAAACAAGCGGTGTGCTGTTAAAGACGATGTAAACGACTGCATTGCGAAAATGGAAGACGCCGACGGGATAATTCTCGGATCTCCGACATATTTCGCCGATTGCAGCGGACAGATGAAGTCATTTATTGACCGGGTGGGATTGGTATCTCGCGCCAACGGGGACATGTTTCAACGGAGAGCGGGGGCGGCGGTTGTGGCGGTCAGACGGGGCGGGGCTATTCACGCATTTGATACGATTAACCATTTCTTCACAATCGGGCAGATGGTAACTGTCGGTTCTTCTTACTGGAATGTGGGAATTGGCCGTGAAGCCGGTGCTGTTGAAAAAGACGAGGAAGGCATGTCCACAATGACAACCTTGGGCAGAAACATGGCATGGCTGCTGAAGAAACTGAATCAGTAGGAAAGGAGATTCTTAATTTTTCCCTGCGGGGAAAATTTATTTACGGTAATGTTGCGAATGTTGAAAAAGCCGTGCTTGAAATTCAGGATTTCAGAACTTCTTGCATAAACCGGTTAGAGGTATATATTTACGAAAGCCAAGAAGGAGTTTATTATTCTCTCAAATTCTTCGGACTGCAAATTTTACAAAGAATATATACAAAAGTTAGCATACGCTGGCCAAATACGCGAGACAGGCAATTCTTTCCCGCCGATGGTACTCCGCATCAACAAAAAGAGGTATTATGAATTTCAATGATTTCAATCTGGATCCCCGTCTCATGCGTGCCGTCGCAGATGCCGGTTACACAACCCCGACAGACATTCAGGAAAAGGCGATCCCCATATGCATGGAAGGTTCCGACCTTATCGGGACAGCGGCCACAGGCACGGGTAAAACTGCGGCGTTTGTGCTGCCCCTGCTCCAGCATCTGCTTAAGAAACCGGCCCGCTTGACCTCCCCCAGAGTCCTTATAGTTGCGCCGACACGCGAACTTGCCGAACAGAACAGGGAAGTCATCAAGGTGCTAGCCCATAACACACATATTCGTTCAGCCGCAGTATACGGAGGAGTAAGTTTTAAACCGCAGTTGCGCGCATTGAGCGACGGAACGGAAATAATTGTATGCTGTCCGGGGCGCATGCTGGACCACATGAGACAGGGCAACGTTAACCTCAAGCATGTTGAGGTCGTGATTCTTGACGAGGCGGACCGGATGCTCGACATGGGTTTCCTTCCAGACATAAAGAAAATCCTGGCATCATTGCCGCACGAACGCCAGACGCTTCTGTTTTCAGCGACATTCGAGCCAGCCCTGATGGATCTTATTCAGCACAGTTTAAAGAATCCGAAACGGATAAGCGTCAACACTGAAGCTCCTGCGGAAACCATAGACCATTGTTTCTATCCGGTTCCCGAAAGCCAGAAAACAGCCCTGCTGCTGGAAATTTTAAAGACCATGAAACACGAATCAATTCTGGTGTTCACGCGTACTAAACGCAGGGCCGACCGTGTAATGGACAGTCTCTCAAGGGCCGGATTCGCCACAGGATTATTGCATGCAAACAAATCTCAGAATCAGCGCAAGGAGGCTCTTGACGGCTTCCGCTCAAAGAGGCTTAAAATAATGGTTGCCACCGATATCGCAGCGCGCGGCCTTGACATTGAAAGCATTTCACATGTGATAAATTACGACATCCCAGACACCGCAATCAATTACATCCACCGCATAGGGCGTACCGGCCGTGCCGAACGGTCAGGAGACGCAATCACATTAATATCTGCGGAAGACGCCTCCGAAGTGCGCGATATCGAACGCCGTCTTGGCGTCACTGTGGAAAAACGCAAGCTGGAGGGTTTCGAGTACAGTAAATTCGATATTCCATCCGGACGTAAGTCCGCTGGTGGTGGTGGTGGAAGAGGCGGTTCGAGGCAGGGTTCTCCACGTAGCGCCTCTATTCCGATGCGCGGCTCATGGGGCGCAAAAAGACGGCGGAGATAATATTTCCATTTCATGACAAATCTGGAAATAATTGAAAAAATTTATAAGCTGCAACTTTTGTTGAAGGGCAAGAACGGACCTGTCGCAAGCGCTCTGGAAAAGGCGACAATCCCGCTGATCGAACATGAACAGCCCCTGTACTCGGCTTCACGGAAAGATCTTCTTGAAATCAACGGCATCGGAGAGGCGACGGCAGTCCTGATTATGAAAATCATAAACGGCGAGCACGTGTATGACATTGCCTCCACTGTTCCAAAACCCAAAAGGAAGCCGAAATGGGCATAAGTGTAATCGGAAAACTTCAGATATTTTAAATCAAAAAACATTGAGAAGAATAACTTGGACTTTTCAAAGGCAATCACAGGGGGAAAGTCAATCTTTGCCGATTTGTGGTTAAAACACCGTCAGATGCTGGCTGGAACAATTCTACTGCTGGCCGTGCTGGCAATCTACCGGCAGACGGCCTGGTTTGATTTTATCCTTTTCGATGATCCTGGCTATGTGTTGAAAAATCCGCTGGTCAATCGCGGATTGTCATGGGACGCCTTTTGCGGAATATGGACCAATGTCACTGTGTCTAATTGGCATCCTTTAACAATGTTTTCTCATCAGCTGGACGTAACCGTATTTGGTTTTAATGCCGGGGGGCATCATCTGACAAATGTCCTGTTGCATGGCATCAACACAGTTCTGCTTTTCATGGCCATTGGGTCGTTCACCGGCACGCTGTGGAGAGCATTTTTTGTGGCTCTCCTGTTTGCAATTCATCCATTGCATGTGGAGTCGGTGGCCTGGGTGTCGGAACGCAAAGACATGCTGAGTACGTTGTTCGGGTTTTTATCCTTGCTGGCATACCGAAGATACACTGCCGAGCCAAGATCGAGTCGTATGGCGCTGGTGACAGTGTTTTTTGCATTAAGCCTGATGTCCAAGCCAATGCTGGTCACTCTTCCTTTTCTAATGCTGCTACTGGACTGGTGGCCCCTCAGCAGGTTCAATGCTGAAGGGGAAGCATTAATTCAAAATGAAAACAGACGGGTAAATTGGAAAAGAGGGATTTTCACATTATTGCGCCTTACCCTTGAAAAATGGCCTCTGTTCCTTTTAAGTGCGGGATTATGTGTAATTACCATTGCGACACAACATGCAAGCGGTGCTGTTTCCACAATGGAGCAGTGGCCATTGGGAATTAGAACATCCAACGCGACAACATCTCTACTTGAATATTTACTCAAAATGTTTTTGCCTACAAATCTTGGAGTGTTTTATCCATTGCCTCCTTTTGGACATCCTGCGGTACAAGTGGCTCTGTCTGCAGGAGTTGTTATGGCCCTGAGCATGCTGGCCCTCATACTGGCGCTCCGTCGCTCCTGGTGTTTCACTGGCTGGTTCTGGTATTTAGGGACGCTGGTACCGGTTCTGGGGCTTGTACAGGTTGGTTCCCAGTCATGGGCTGATCGCTATGCGTACTGGCCATTGACCGGATTATTTATTATAATCTCCTGGGAAGGTGTGGCATTATGGAATACTATTTCTTCATTTAAGACAAGGGTTTTGTACATGACGTTGGTGCTGGCTGCATTATCTGTGCTTGGATTTACGGCCTGGCGTCAGGCGTCATATTGGAAAAATACGGAATTATTGTTTAAACATACCGTTGAAGTGGTGCCGAACAACTGGCTGGCGCATGGCGTTCTTGGAATTGCTGTAACGAAAGAAGGCCGTTTGGATGAAGCTCTTGAACATTACCGGGCTGCATATGCGATGGGGCCTAAGAATGCGAATTCCTGCAACAATTTGGGAAAAATTTTTGCATTACGCGACGAGACTGAACTAAGCTTGGAATGGCATCTCCGTGCCATTGCGGCGGAACCCAAGTCATCCATGGGATATTACTGTGCGGCAAACGCCATGGTCAAATTAGGGCGGACAGCCGAGGCAGAAGCAGCTTACATGAGGGTTCTTTCTTTGGAGCCTTCCTTTTATGATGCACTATTCAATTATGCCAACATGCTTCGTGACAGCGGACGACACGGGGATGCCGAAGCCCGCTATCGGGATTTAATCAGATCCAAGCCTGATCATGTTGGAGCTAGACTCAATCTTGCCGCTATGATTGCATCCGACGGCAAACACACGGAGGCTGTCGGGGAATATACCCGCATACTTCTCTTGGAACCGGAGAATACAATGGCGTTGAACAATATGGGGAAGTCGCTTCTTTTTCTCGGACGTCCGGAAGAATCTGCCCGTTTTTTTGCCAATGCAGTGCATATCCAGCCGGATAACGCGGATGCCAGGTTTAGTTTTGCATTAGCTCTGGCCGGTTCGGGACGCAGGAACGCAGCAGTAGAAGAACTGCGTTCGGCTTTAAAAATCAATCCGTCCCATTCAGACTCACTCAAGCTTATGAACGAGCTGACATCGCTTAAGTAGGGAACATGGTTCCGTTGGATCCGGACGGCATATAATGCGAATAATAAAAAACGTCGTTATTGTTGTTGAATAAAAAGATAATGATTGTATAGTAACCCCCTTTTTGACTAAATTTACATCTATTTATTTTATTAATTAACGACAGGGGAATGTGCAGAAATGCTGGCCTGGGGTAAGAATACTTGTGTTTTTTCTGGAACTGCGAATCCCGCACTTGCAGCTGAAATAGCGAAGGAAATGGGGAAGCCTCTCGGCGACCTTGAGGTGACCCGGTTTCCAGACGGTGAAATATTTGTCAAATACAAGGAGAACATCCGCGGCGCGGATGTCTTCATAATCCAGCCCACATGTTTTTCGCCAAATGAAACCCTGATGGAACTCCTCATACTTATTGATGCCGCAAAGCGCGCATCCGCCACAAGGATTACTGCCGTGATTCCGTACTACGGTTATGCAAGACAGGACAGGAAAGACCAGCCGAGAGTTCCGATTACCGCCAAACTTGTCGCAAACCTCATCACCGTAGCGGGGGCTTCAAGGATTCTGGCGGTGGATCTCCACTCGCAGCAGATTCAAGGATTTTTCGACATTCCGGTCGATCATCTCAATGCGGCGCCGGTAATGGTTCCATATCTCAGGGAAAAACTTGGCAAAGAAGGCGTAGTGGTTGCTCCTGATTCAGGCAGCGTTAAGCTTGCCCAGTCATATTGCGACATGCTGAACGCCGGCCTTGCCGTTGTGGCAAAAAGGCGCATTAACGCCCTTTCGGTTGAATCGTCACACCTGGTCGGAGATGTCGAAGGAAGAATATGCCTGCTGACCGATGATCTTACGACAACAGCCGGCACTCTCACGGCCGCAGCCAACCTCCTTAAAAAAGAAGGTGCGAAAAAAGTTTATGCCGCTGTGACGCACTGCCTTGTCGGAGATGTCGGAAGAGACAGGCTCATGAACAGCTGCATTGACGAACTTGTGGTTACAAACAGCATTCCTGTAACAGATAATTGCAACGGCAAAATAAAAGTTTTAAGCATTGCAAAACTTCTGTCTCAGGGAATTACACGAATACATGAAGGTACTTCCGTATCTTCTCTTTTCAGAATACATGAAAAATAAAAAGGGGATTTACCTAAAATGAGCAAGAAAAAGAGTGTTTTAAGCGTTGTGGAAAGAACTGATTTTGGTTCCGGTGCGTCCAGGAAAGCGCGGCGCGAGGGGAGAATCCCCGGGATAATCTACGGCCATGGAATCAAAGCCAAGTCTTTTCTTATTCCAGAGGGCGAATGGCTGAAACTCGCCAAACACGGCAATATCCATCTTGTTGAACTCAAGCCTGAAAGCGGAGATGTTTTAAATGCCATTGTAAAAGAAGTCCAGTTCGATTATCTGAGCGGCAAGACCATCCACATAGATTTCCTGGAAGTCAAGATGGATGAACTCATCACCACGTTTGTAGATGTTATCGGACACGGAACGCCCGTCGGAATTATCCAGGGGGGTGTCCTTGAACAGATTCTCCATAAGCTTGAAGTCAGGTGTCTTCCAAAAGACATTCCCGAAATTATCGATATTGAGATCACCGGAATAGAGCTTGAAAAGGCTATTTGCGTAAAAGACGTAAAGCTGCCTGAAGGCGTGACAGCGGCAAATCCTCCTGACAGCGTAGTATTCCATGTCATCAAACTGCGCATAGAAGAGGAAGCCGCCGCAACTGCCGCCGAGGGCGCTGTCGCTGAAGGTGCCGAAGGCGCTGTTGAACCCGAACTTGTCGGAACCAAGGGCAAGAAGCTTGAAGAAGGAGAAGAGGCCGAAGGTGCCGCCAAGGGGAAAGAGCCAAAGGATAAGGGAAAAGAGTCCAAAGAGAAAGAGAAGAAGAAATAGTCCTTTTTCAATAATAAGATTATATGGTTTCCGGAGAAGAACAGAGATTTCATCTTGTTGCAGGGCTTGGAAATCCAGGCAGGGAGTATTGCAACACCCGTCATAATGCGGGCTTTATGGCCGTAGATGCGCTGGGCGGGATCATGTCCGGAAAATCCGGGGAGAAAGAAATCCACGGGGGACTCTTAAGACAGGTCAGGTGCAGGGGTGGAATTGTCAGTCTTGTAAAACCTGTCACATATATGAACCTGAGCGGAGCGGCCGTGTCGTCGTTCATGCGGGAAAAAGGAATTGACGCAGACGGTCTCCTTCTTGTATATGACGATATGGATCTTCCACTCGGCAGGATAAGGTTCTGCGTAGGCGGGGGAAGCGCCGGACACAAGGGCGTGGACTCGGTGATAAGGGAGCTGGGAACTGCGGATTTCGCAAGGCTGAGAATAGGAATAGGAAGAAGGGACAAAAGTCCGGATAAGGCCGACTACGTCCTGTCCGAGTTCAGCGAAAGTGAAAAGGAATTGTTTTCAAAAGTAATTGATATGGCGGCGGAAGCGGTTAAATTGTTGCTTTATCGCGGCCTTCAAAAGACGATGAACGAATACAACGGACGCTTTCTCGGAGAAAGCGCTGATAATAAATAGAACAAGTATTGTATGGAAAAATTTTAACGGAGGTCCGTAAATTTGAAAAAGTACGAGTCAATTTTTATTCTTGATGAACGCCAGGTGGAAGATCAGGGGAAGATGTTTTCCGAAGAAATGGCTGAATTAATCAAAAGCCTAGGTGGCTCCTTAGAGGAGACAATTCCCATGGGCAGAAGGCAGTTTGCCAGAAAAATCGGGAAAAAGAAAAGCGGAATATACTATGATTTTGTATTCTCAATGGAAGAGGACAAGGTCGCATCTGTCAAGGACAAGTACCGCCTCGACCCAAGAGTACTCAGAATGCAGAACTTCATTTATGACGAGAGGGTCAAAACAGCGGCGTCCGTCAGCAAGAAACTGGCTGCAGCCGAAGCCGAAGAACAAAAATATTAATAAAAACAATCCGGATTCGAAATGGCAAATTTAAACAGAGTTTTTCTTATTGGAAATCTTACCAGGGATCCAGAGCTGAGATATACACCGCAGGGTTCGGCCATATGCGATCTCGGTCTTGCCGTCAACAGGCAGTATACCACTAACGACGGTGTCAAGAAGGAAGAGGTGTGCTTTGTTGATATAACCGCCTGGGGGCGTCAGGCCGAGACTTGCAACCGCTTCGTAAAAAAAGGATCCCAGATCTTTGTCGAGGGCAGGTTGAAGCTGGATTCCTGGCAGGACAAGGAAACTGGAAAGAACAGGAGCAAGCTTAACGTTGTTGCCGAAAGGATACAGTTTCTCAGCGGATCCGGAGCCGGGAGACATCAGGATGACGGGCAGGACGGGCAGCAGCAGCCATATCAGAAGTCGGCCACTCAGCCGCCACAGGCGCAGAAACAGGAATATTCAAGACCGCAGCAGGAGCAGCGGGTTTCCGTTCAGCAACAGCCGGCTAACCAGAATCAGCCGCCACCGCCGCCATTGCCGCCAGAGGAAATTTTTGAAGTGGATTCAGAGCCGGATGACGATATTCCTTTTTGAAATTTAACGTAAACATAAAAAATAATCAGGGAGATTTATAAAATGCCAGGAAGAACAGCAAGTCCGAACAAAATGAGAAGGAAACCCAGAATCAACATCAGGAAAACCTGCCGTCTCTGCGAGAACAACATAAACTTTGTCGATTTCAAGGATTCCGAACTTCTTCGCAAGTACCAGACTGAAAAAGGAAAGATTCTCGCAAGAAGAATCACCGGCAACTGCGGTGTTCATCAGAAACTTTTCGCAGTGGCAATAAAAAAAGCCAGAACCCTTGCCCTTGTAATGTAGAAATTTTATCCGCGTTTAAATCGTTGCGGATGTGTGAAATAAATTAATCTTGGAGATATATGCCATGAATGTAAAACTCATTCTTCTTGAAGACGTTGAAGATCTTGGAAATGCCGGAGATACGGTGAATGTAGCGGCGGGTTTCGCGAGAAACTTCCTGGTACCGAAGGGATTTGCGGTGAAAACGTCCCCGGCGGCTCTACGTCAGGTGGAATCCAGAAAAGGTAAAATCGAGGAACACCGCAAGATTGAATTTGACAAGGCAAAAACCATTGCTGCGAAAATTTCGGAACTCGAACTTACCATTCCCATGCAGGCGGGCGACGACAATCAGCTGTTCGGATCAGTCACTTCACATGTAATTTCCGAAGAAGCCGCGAAGCATGGTGTAGAATTTGAACCCAAACGCGTAAAGCTTGAAAAACCGATCAGGGAAATAGGCAATTACAGCGTTGAAATTAAACTTCATAGCGAAATCACGGCCTCTTTAAAGGTCTGGGTTGTTAAAGCCTAAATAAAATGGCAGTAAATGGCAGAGATCAGAAGGGGGCTGAAAGAAAAAGGGCTGTCTCATCATCCCGCGAAGACAAGCCCAAACCCAACGACCTGAACGCTGAAAAAGCGGTTCTCGGCGCC
Source organism: Victivallales bacterium (assembly GCA_041666985.1). GTDB lineage: Bacteria > Verrucomicrobiota > Lentisphaeria > Victivallales > GWF2-50-93 > GWF2-50-93. The sequence goes on along the minus strand of JBAYFV010000035.1, from coordinate 6,536 downwards.
ATTCTGATTGACTCTCCGTACTCAATAGACACCGCAATAGAAAAGCTGGGCACCGGACGGGTTTTCTATTCAGACGCACACCAGAAAATATATGACATTGCCATCGAACTCCACAAGGAGAAGACAGGCATAGACTATATTTCCATCACCAAGTCCCTTTCCGACAAGGGGATTCTCGAGCAGATCGGCGGGGATTCCTATCTGGCTGAAATGCAGAACATGATTCCCACCACTGCAAATCTGGAAAGCTGGTGCAAAATAGTCCACGACAGCGCCGTTCTCCGTAGAATAATTGACGCATGTTCGATAGCTTCTGAAAAATGTTTTGACTCCGAGAAGAAAGTTGATGAGATCCTGGATGAAGTCGAGAGATCCGTCCTTGAAGCAAGAACCCTCGGTGAAAAACAAAATGTCTTTGAAATAAAAGAACTCATCTTCAAATCGGCCATTCCGTATCTTGAAAATCTCTCAAAAAGGGATGAAAGCGTTATTGGAATTCCAACCGGTTTTCCCGATATTGACGATAAGATAACAGGAATGAAGGCCGGTGAAATGTTTGTCATAGCCGCAAGGCCGTCTGTCGGGAAAACGTCACTTGCACTGAGCATCATAAGAAACGTCACCCTTCGTGCGCAGACTCCAAGATCCGTTCTGTTTTTCACAATGGAAATGACCGCCGACCAGATTGCCAGGAGAATACTGTGTGCCGAAGCCGGAGTGTCGGAAAGGAATTTCCGTGACAAAACCCAGAGCAAGGGTGAATGGAACAGGATAACCGGAGCGGCAAGCCTCCTTAATAATGCAAAAATACTGATAGACCCCACCCCTGCGATGAAAGTCATGGAAATGAGGGCCAGGGCGAGAAGATTTAAATCCCAGAAAAAAATCGACATGATAGTAATTGACTATCTTCAGCTTATGAGGGCTGATATTGACAAGAAAAACGACAACCGCCAGCAGGAAGTTTCGATGATTTCCGCGGGAATAAAATCTCTTGCAAAAGAACTTGAAATACCTGTCCTTGTCCTGGCTCAGCTCAACCGCGCCACCGAAATGCAGAAAGGAGGAATACCCAAACTCAGCAATCTGCGTGAATCAGGCTCTATTGAACAGGATGCCGACATAGTGGGGTTCATCCACAGGGATACCGAGAAACAGAAGGATGCAACTGAAGAGGAGAAACTCAAAGGACTTGAAGCTGAATTTATCATTGAAAAAAATAGAAACGGTGAACCCGGAAGGATTCCTCTTTCCTTCTTCCCCCTTCTTGCCTCCTTCGGTTCAAGATCCAGATACGGGGAAGAAGATGTTCCTCAAAAATAGTCCGAACCCCTGAACGGAACCTGAATTTTTATCATAACTTTTTTGAAATTAGCGAGATATATAATATCTTATTGCTTTTCATTTTATTTATCCGAGGGGCTTGAATTTAAAATGTCCATTTCCGCCAGATTCGCAATTTTAATATCTGCTTTCTTTGTTTTTGCGCTTAATGTGGTTTCCGCTGAAATCAACGACGTGAAGTTTGAGCAGAAGGGATATGTATTCCCGGAGGAAATGCTTAAGTACAATATGCAGACCCGAAAAGGCGAGAATTTCGATCAGAAAATTCTGGACGACGACATTAAACGCCTTTATTCCACGGGAAATTTTTTGGATGTGCAGTTTGAAGCCGGCGAAGTTTCCGACGGTAAAATAAATGTCACGCTTAAAACTGTTTCAAAACCCAAAGTCAAGGCTGTAATATTCAAAGGGAATAAAAAGTTCCCCGAAGAAGATTTTAAAGACAGCGTTACGGTGAAAAAAAATGAAGCCCTCAACGACCAGCAACTCCAGAAAACTCTTTCGAATCTTAGAAAATACTATATCGACAAGGGATACAATTCCGTGTTGATTTCGCATTCGACCGAGGATGCCGGAGAAGGATATGTAAATCTTATAATAAATATTACGGAAAACCTGAGGTTGAAGGTGAATGGCGTTGATTTCACTGGAAACACCGTCTATTCCTCGTGGAAGCTCAAAAACAATATCGCAACCCAACATTCCTATCTGAGCTGGCTTCTGAACATGGGGCTTTACGACAAGAATGAAATGGCAATAGACAAGGAAAGGCTAAGGGAATTATACTGGAATCTGGGATATCTGGATTTTAAGGTGACAAGCATCGATGTGAAAGAAGATGCAAATCCGGAATATGTAAACATCACATTTAATATTGAAGAAGGGGAACCCTACAGGGTCTCCGAAGTTTCAGTTTCAGGGAATAAGCAGTTTACAAATGACGAGCTTATACCGGTTATAAAACTGAAAACTGACGACATATATGACAATCGCGTGGAAAAAAAGGATATTGAGGCCATAGGCAATAAATATTATCCTCTAGGATATGCGGATTTTCAGTGTAAAGCCGTGAGGATTCCGGACTTCAGCACTCATACGGTAAACATCGAATACAGGATAGTTGAAGGGGATCCCTATACTGTCCGCAACATATATATTTCAGGCAATCACAACACAAAGGACAAGGTTATTCGCAGAGAACTTGCCATCCAGCCGGGCGATCCCGTGGACAATAACAGGATTGAAGCCAGCAAGTCACGACTTATCGGAATGGACTACTTTGAAAAAGTAAACATTGTATCGGCAAATACCGAAGACAAGGGAATGAAAGATGTTGATATCGCGGTCGAGGAAAAAGACACAGGAAAATTTTCTGTCGGAGCAGGATATTCGGATTCCAACAATGTTTCAGGTATTGTAGAGCTCTCCCAAAGCAATTTTGACCTTTTTGACCCCGGAAATTACTTTGTCGGAGGAGGACAAAGGGTAAAGCTTCATGCTGAATACGGGGTTGACCTGAGCAATTTCTACCTTTCATTTACCGAACCATGGCTGTTTGATATTCCACTCGCACTTGACATGAAAGGATTCTACAACACCAGGACTTATGAATACTGGGATGAGAGATATATTGGGGGTCAGTTCAGCCTGACCAAGAACTTCTCCATTCCATGGATAAACCTGAATGACGATTTCACCTACGCTAAACTGGGATACACCATTGAACAGGTGAATGTTAATCATATGGACAAGGATCTTTCACAAATCTTTCAGGATTCAAAGGGTACCAGCGTTGTCAGCAAATGGTCTCTTACCCTCGCCCGCGACACCAGGAATAATCTTATGGATCCCACTTCAGGATATCTGTTAAGCGCTTTGGGAGAACTCAATTCAAAAGTTATGGGAGGAAGTGAGAATTATTACAAATTTGAAGCTGTCGCCAGTAATTATTACCCGTTTTTAAACGATTGGTTCGTATTGCACACGGGTTTGAAGATCGGGCAGGTTTCTCCTATTGGAGGGGGGGGGGGATCAAGTAATCTTGCCCCCATCTATGAGCGCTATTTCCTGGGCGGCGGAGACACGGTAAGGGGTTTTGCATATCGTAAAATATCCCCCGTTGACAATGATAACAAAGGATATGGAGGCGATTCAATGATCCTTGGCAATGTCGAAGTCACGCATCCTATCTATGATTTTATACGTGGCGCGGCCTTCGTTGACATAGGCCAGGTTAAAGAAAAGGCATGGAATTTCAGCATGAATGATTTTAATATAGGCATTGGTTACGGACTAAGAATAAAACTGCCCTATTTCAATGCTCCTATAAAACTTGATCTTGCATATCCAATTCTAAACAACCAGTCCGGTGAAAAAAGTACGCTCCGCTTCCACTTCAACCTCGGATTCACCTGGAGTCCGTAAGGTGTCGTGCAGAAATAACTTTGACATTTGGCGGAAAATACAGGTGTTTGGATTCAAGGCGCAAGCCCCGCGTTCGCCGCGGCGAATTAAGGGGTGAATCAACGAAGAAGACAAATACATGGGAATTCCGCCCCGAAGGACTGGCGTTCTTTTGGCCGCTTATCACGCTGTTTGCTCGTTGCATGTCTTCAGATATGCTCCTCACAGACATCATGATAATCAATCCAAAATCCCGGCCAGCAAATGTAAAAGTTATTTCTGTACGGCTCCTAAGAAGCTTTTCCGAACCGTTACGCAATATTTGCATCTGATTATGCTTCCTGCAGCACTTTTAAAGAAACCGACTCAACCATATCCTTAACTTTTTCTTTGTACGTAATCATATGTGGGGCAGTCAAGTGGATTTTAAGATCCTCAACGCTTTCCCATTTTTCAATGATGGTGACTACGTCACTGTCAAGCCTCTGCACCGGTATTTTAGTGTCAATATCAATCGTCGGATAATAATCAATGCAACCCTTTTCATTCTTGACAAAAGGCACATTTGATTTGAAAATCTTGAGAAACTCAGGTTTTTTGCCGGATTTTACTTTTATTGATGCAATAACATTAATCACGATATCCCCCTAATTAAATTTCATCAATGGAATTTTCCTGTTTTTAAAAATTATGACAGACAATACCGTCACGCAACTTTGGTTCGAACCAAGTTGACTTCGGAGGCATGATTTCACCGGCATCAGCAATAGCCATCATTTGCCCGACAGTTGTCGGAAACATTGAAAAGGCAACCATCATCTTTCCGTCATTAACAAGTTTTTCCAACTCGCCTGTACCTCGTATACCCCCGACAAAGTCAATTCTTTTACTCGTCCTCGGGTCGTCAATTCCGAGAATGGGAGAAAGTACGTAATTTTGTAGAATACTTACATCAAGGCAGTCAGTAACTCCTAATTTCGATATATCAAAGAGGGGGGTGAGCTTATGCCATTTCCCTTCAATGTACATGCAGACCTCTCCGGGTTTTGAAGGAGCAGGGGTGTTTGAAGGACTTACTGCGAATTTCGCAGATATTTTCTTAATAAAGTCTTGGAAACTCAATCCATTCAGATCTTTCACTACACGGTTATAGGGAAGTATCCTGAGCTGTGATGACGGGAAGATAACTGCCAGAAAACAGTTATAATCCTCTTTTCCGGTATGGTTGGGGTTTTCGGCTTTGCATTTGGCTGCCACACGGGAAGCGGAGGCGGCACGGTGGTGTCCGTCTGCGATATAAAGGCATGGCACTTTTTCAAAAAGGGATGAAACATCCCTGCTGATTTTTTCATCAATTCTCCAGACTTTGTGGGTTATTTTATCCGGAGCAGTGAAATCAAATAAAGGTTTTCCCCTAATTGTCTTCTCAATGATACCGTCAATATCCTTTACGTCCCTGTAAGTAAGAAAAACAGGGCCGGAATGGGAGCGGGTCACATAAATATGCCTTGTCCTGTCGTCTTCCTTGTCTTTCCGGGTTTTTTCGTGCTTCTTGATAATATCGGAATCGTAATCTGCCACCGAAACTGCCGCAATTATTCCAGTCTGCACATGTTCACCCATTTTCAGAGAATAAACATAAAGATGATTGCCTTTGTCGAATTTCAGGGGGGCCTCTTCGCAGAGCCTTCTGAAATTTTCAGCGGCTTTCGCATAAACCCTGTCACTGTAAAGATCTGTTCCTTTTTCCAGTTCAATTTCAGGTTTTGAGACACGGAGGAAGCTCAACTTGTTGTTTTCTGCGAGTTTCGCAGCTTCTTCGGAATTGACTACATCGTATGGAACTGAGGCGACCAGTTCAACTTTTTCCGGGCTGGGAAGAAGACCTTTGAAAGGGAAAACTTTTGACATCAGGAAACTCCTTGTTTTGCAGTTATAAAAATATCTTCGAGAATATAAGAATAAATCTGTTCGATTGACATCAATTCCCTATTGCTGGGCAGGTGGTGGTTGTAAATAAAAAGAGGAACAGGATTTTTAGTGTGCCTTTTTGTCGTGATATCTTCACAGTTGCCGTGATCACCTGTTAGGATAATGAGAGTGTTTTCCGCAGCCGCATCAACAAGTTCACAGACAAACGAACTCAGATTCCCAAGCACTTCCCTGAGAACGTTTTTATCCGGTTTATGCCCGACCCTGTCCGTAAGAAAATACTCGAAAAGGGTGAAATCATGTTTTCCGGCTATATTCATGAGATCCATGGCCGCCTGTTTCGGGGAAATTTCGCGGATGGCAAGCTTGTCCATTATTGTTTTTCTTGTAAGATCATGATAAACCGCTTCGCCGGAAAGAAGATCTTCCATGTTTCTAACCCAGCCGATGGAGGATTCAACCATGGTTGTTGTTACGGATTTGAGGCGCATTTTGTCAAGTTCTTCAAGGGTAAACTGAACGTAGGCGTTCGCAAAAGCCACCTTTTTGCCTTTTTCCAGCAGATTCGAAAAAAGGTTTCTGCTGCAGATGACCTCCCTCAATTTCGGATCCGGGAATCCCTGCATGTGCATACCCATGATCTGGGCTGCGTTGAATCCGGTAAATAACGCCGTCTGACCGGTCGCACTTTGGGGAATGCCGTCAACCCCCATACCTGTAGTGACGGGAATTGAAAAATCAGACAGAAGTTTGACAAATCTGCTGTCGCAGAATTCGGAATAAATTGAATTAAACCAGCCGTTTTCGGGTATTCCGAATCCGTCAACCATTATCATTATGACTTTTTTGCTCATTTT
>JBAYFV010000034.1:0-17126 GCA_041666985.1 Victivallales bacterium | reverse complement strand
GTTCGACTGTCGTCACAAGCGTGCATTTCCACAAGTAGTCGGGGTCGTACTTAACAAAAGCCTGCCGTGCGATCACTGTTTCGGCATGATCCATCAAACTCACGTTTCCCTGTTTCATCAGCACCGTCTCACCATCCGGCGCTACAAGCACTGCGCCAAAGGGCGGGTGACCAGATTTCACCGCCTCCTTGGCGGCCTCATTGGCAGTCCTTAGATGTTTGAGGACCTGCTGATGATTGAGGGGAAACCTTTCCAGGCCCGAAGAGGGTTTCCGGTCCCAGGATCCGTTCCCAGCGCAGGCGCCCAGGGTCAAAAGCAGGAATGCGAGCGAAACTGTCATTGCGATCTTCTTCATTTCAATTATCTCCTCTCTGTTATTAGTTCGACATCTAGTACAAGCAATGGTTCTTTCATTGGCTCTCCTCTTGACACATTTTATGCCCAACGCCTAGTCCTCATGCGCGGCGCGGTTAGCGATGTTGCATGCAGGATTTTGTTCGGCTGTTTCTGTCTTTATGAGACTGAGGGACGAGTATATGTCTTTAAAATTCTTTTTCTCCTCTTCGCCAATTACAATTCGAGCTGACAATCCCTGGCATTCAGAGTAAACCTCGGCAGTCTTTCCTTTCTGTTGACCGGAGATCACATATACTCTATCCCCTTTCTTGAAAGGGCCACCATTCATTCGTACAACAGCAAGGTAGAATGGGGATAAGAAAATGCAAATAAACAGTGCGGCCAAGAGAACGCCAAATGGCAGTGAAAGAACAACAACAAAGAGAATTGAACCCCATACTCTTACATCTGTCAGACTGGCGACACTCAGTTCACTGGCAAAGAAGGAGAATGCCAGAACCGCAAGTGGGAATCCAACGTAACATAGTTTGCCCGGAATGTCGTAGGCAAATACGTATTGAATCAGGTTGATTTTCATTTTCTGTCTCTTGCCAACCGTAAAGATCACCTGCCGGTGCGGGCAGACGATGATTGACTTCACATTTTGCCCAAACCCGCGCCGGTCTGGTGAATCTTTCTGGTTGGACTCTTAATCGGTTGTTTTGCTATGGTGTAAAGCTAAGCCCCGGGGCTTGCTTTGTCAAGATGGTGGTGCAATGGCGGGAGACGCTTCTTACGGGAAATGGGTAGTGAAGCACCAGTCTGCGGAAGTGACAGGATAACCCGCCTTTATTTTGTCTTGACATCCTTGATTTATATTTCGAATCCGAGTATCTTCCCCGCAGCATGGGAATTAATTTACTATCAGCAAAAGTGGAGCGAAGTTAACGATGTCTATGACATTGGCACAGCTTGAGACCGAGGTTTTCAAACTTCCGGTGAGGGAACGGATAATCCTCGCACAGGAACTCATTTCAGAATCATTGACCAAGGAAACATACATTGAGAAATCCTGGTACAACGAAGCTGAAAAACGTCTTGCGGCTTTTGAATCAGGTAGGATCGGATCTGTTTCCGGTGATGACGCAATGAAACGTATCAAGGAACGTCTCGCCGTCGCAAAATGAAACACCGTTTTCTCAATATTGCCGAAATCGAGATGTTTGAAGCCGCCCTTTATTTTGAAAGAGAATCCAAAGGTCTCGGATTTGAATTCTTGGAAGAGGCGGATCATTGCATTGAACAAATTAAGTCTTTCCCCCATGCATGGCCTGAAGTACGTCCGGGAATCTGAAAACACCTCACGCAAAGGTTTCCCTATTCACTGTCCGAGCGCATGAAACAAGAATAGCTGGTTGCGCCAAGGATGTCGCAAGCTACTTTATAGATGCGATGTTGGACTTGAATGGCGCTAAGTTAAGCAAAGCGGCTCGGCGTATCACGCCGAAGCTTCTCCCTCGGGCAGATTGCCCGAGTTACTTAAAGACGATTGGAATCAACAGAATGCCTCTTCAAATACATTTTCTGGGATGGGATGAGCCGCTGGTGAAGCTTGCCACGGAGAGGCTGCTGGCTGGCTGGAAGGAGGGTGTGCCTGACCTGGAGAGATTCCTTATTGTCACACCTACTCGGCAGTCGGGGAGACGGCTGGGGGAGTCGCTGGTGAAGTATGCGGCGGAACGAAAATCGGGAATTTTCCCGCCTCAGATTGCCACGCCTGACTTTTTCCTTAAAAACTTCGATCCGAAAATTAAAGTCGCCTCCGATTTTGAAATGAATGCCGCTTGGATTGATGTCCTGTCATTATGCCGACAGGATAAGTTGTCGGCACTCAAGATAACGAAAAGGAAAGATGCTCGATGGGCGATGGGGCTTGCCGGGAAATTCTGCGAACTTCGCAATCTTCTGGCTGAAAACGGATTTATAATCGGAGACATGCCGAAGCTTGGATTGGAAGCCGGACTTCAGGAGATTGAAAGATGGAAGGCGCTGGCGGAACTTGAGTCGGCGTATCTGAAGAAGCTTGAAAAATTCGGAGTAAAAGATGCGAATATCGCAGAGATCGAGTCGGAACCGCTTTCAGACGAGATCGAGAAATATGGCAGAATCATTTTAATCGGTGTGTGCGACCCGATGCCGCTTGCGATAAAGAAGCTCGGAAAGATTGCCGAGGTCAAGAATGTTGAGGTCTGGGTTTACGCTCCTGAAGAAATTAGCGGGAAATTTGATGAATGGGGTTGTCCGATTCCTGGGAAATGGGAGAATTCGGAAGTCGTTTTTGGTGGAAGTGATATTAAAGGAAGCTCCGTTGAAGAGGGGAATGCAGTTCGCGGGTTGGAAAACCCGCGCTCCGTTGGGAAGGGGAAGTATTGCGAAGACCGGATACGTCTTGCGGGTAATCCTGAGGCCCAAGCCGATGAGATAATAAGAATCCTTCATGAGCAGAAAAGGACTTTCTCTTCGGGTGATGCGGCTGTTTCAGTTCTCAACGAAAATATTTTCCCCTATGTCGAAAAGGCGTTTTCAGATGTCGGAGTGAGAACCTACAACCCCGGCGGGGACTCAGTCGCCACTACTCCTGTTTTCAATCTGATCATGACTTTTTCGAATCTCGCAGAAAAGGAAAACTATGAATCATTTGCCGCATTCATACGAAATCCGGACTTCCTGAAATATCTCGCTTCGGAAAATAAGGATTTTGTTCCGCTGAATCTTCTGAAGGAACTGGACGAATATCAGAACAAACATCTTTCCGAAAGGCTCGACAATTTTTTTCGGGGCGAAAAAAATAAAAATAGCACAGGCGTCTGGCCTGTGGAGATAAATTATGTTAACCTTAAGATTGCGGTTGAGACGGGTATCCGGCTAATAAGGCGTTTTAAGGAATCCTCTTTCACGGAATTCATGCGCGGATTTCTTTCGGATATATACCGGACGCGGGAAATCAAAGACTCTGATGAGGATCGTCAGATGTTTATAAGCTCGGCGGAACTTATAAACGATATGATTTCGGAACTGGAGGAGTCTTCTGCCGATTCGTTCAGTCTTGGTGCCGGCGATAAGCTGAGGCTTTTCATGTCACTTCTGAAAAAGGGGAAGATTTATCCTCAGCACGATGCGGATGCGCTGGCGTTGCAGGGCTGGCTTGAACTTCCTTGGGAAAGCGCGGACACACTTGTCATCGCCGGAATGAATGAGGGATACGTCCCCGATTCGGTTGTCGGTGATGTTTTCCTGCCGGATCTGCCGCGTGAGAAACTCGGGTTGAAAAGCAACAGGAGGCGTTTCGCCCGTGATATCTACCTCATGACCTCCATCATCGAATCAAGAAAGAACGGAAAGCTTTTCTGCATTGCCGGGAAGACTGATGTGTCGGGGGAGCCTTTGAAGCCTTCCCGTTTGTTTTTCCTCTGTCCGTCGGAGGTGCTTGTCGAGAGGGTTGACAAACTTTTCGGAACACCGACAGACAAGAAGCAGAAGCCGCTTGCCCGGTCACTCCTCTGGAAGCTGAAGCCCAAAAAAGAGAAGATACCGGAAGTCCTATCAGTAACTGATTTCAAAAACTATCTCAACTGCCCGTTCCGTTTCTACCTGAAGAAGATATTGAAGATGGAAGAGGTTGATGACAGGAAAACCGAGATGGACCAGCTTGATTTCGGAAATGTCTGCCACCGTGCCTTGGACAATTTCTGTCAGGATGAGAAACTGAGGAAAAGCCGGAACTCCGGGGAAATAAAAGTATTTCTGCACTTGGAGGCGGAGCGGCTTGTCAAAGCGCAGTTCGGAAACAGTCTGCCGCTTTCCCTGCTGATTCAGCTCGAGAGCGTGAAACAGCGGCTTGCGAAGTTCGCAGAAATCCAGGCCGGAGAGAACTGTGCAGGCTGGGAGATACTGCATACGGAATATAAGCTTGGGAACGGCAAAGGCGTTGCAATGGGGGGGATGACGATAAAAGGGAAGATTGACAGGATTGACAGGCACAGCGACGGAACGATCAGGATTCTCGATTATAAGACAAGCGACAAGGCCGAGTCGCCTGAAAATACACATGTGAAGTTTGCAAGAGAAGGTGCGGGGTTAGCGAAATACGCAGTTTTTGAAAAGGACGGGAAATTGAAATGCTGGACTGATTTGCAGTTGCCGTTGTACCAGTTGCTTCTCGAAAAGGAAGACGGTTTCAAAGGCGTCAGGATCATCTGCGGATACTTCAACCTCCCGAAGGCGGTGTCGGATACGGGAATAGAAATCTGGGAAGGGATGGGTGACACATATCTCAAAGACGCTGAGAAGTGCGCTGCAGATGTGATTGAAAGCATACGCAACGGAGTTTTCTGGCCACCGTCGGAAAAGATCAGGTACGATGATTTTGAAAATCTGTTTTTCGGAAGTCCGCTTGACGCAGTCGAGGAAATTTAGCTTATATGAAGAAAATTTTTCCGTCCCGGAAAAATTAACAAGATATTAATTGTGGAGTGACGGGAATGGCGATGAGAATCAAGAATGAGGTGATCTCGGCTTCTGCGGGGACGGGCAAGACCTACCAGCTTGTCAACAGGTACCTGAAACTGCTTGCCGCAGGCGTTAAGCCGGAAACGATTGTCGCCATGACTTTCACGAGGAATGCCGCCGGTGAGATTTTTGACAGGATAATAAGCCGGATAGCATTGATGATCAAAAATCCCGGGTTAATGAAGTCGCCCGAGTATCTCGCATCCGGAATTCCGCAGATGTCTGAGGAAGAACTGCAAAGGACGCTTCGGAGACTGCTTCTCAGCCTGCATCTCCTCCCGATCGGAACGCTGGACAGTTTTTTTGTCAGGATAATAAAGACGTTCTCGTTCGAGTTCGGGCTTTCCGGTGATTTTGAAATCATTGACGAGGCGCTCGTCGAGCAGGCGAAACGGAAGGTTTTCAAGGACATACTCTGGAATATCGAATATGCGGACAAGGATGTCAGGGGTGAATTTGTCGAGGAGTTCAAGAAGGCGACTTTCGGGAAAGAGGAGAAGAGGCTGACGGAAATCCTTGACGGCTTTGTCCAGGATTACCATTATAAGTATCTCTGCGCTCCGGATCCGGGCAAGTGGGGAAAAGCGGATATGATCTGGCCCGACGGCTCGGAAGTCTTAAGCTGTAAAATAAATCCCGCCGAGGAGTCGGACAAGCTGATGACCCTTCTTGAATCAAAAAAACTTTCAGACAGGCAAAGGGGGAAATTTAACGAATTCATAGAGACTGTCCGGAATTTCCGTCCGGAATCATATTTTGATTTTGATTCGGCGTTCAATAAGAATCTTTTCAGAATCCTGCCGGAACTTGAAGAGGGCAGGGCGCATTTGACTGTTAGCGGCAAAGTCGAGCTTTCAGGTGATGAATGCGAATGTCTTCTCAAGCTGGCGCGTCACATCATGAAATGCCAGATAAACGCCCAGCTTCACAAGACGGAAGGCGTTTACGGTCTTATCAGGCGCTACGAGGAATTTTACAATCAGATGATCCGGCAGGGCGGGAAGCTGACATTCGCGGACATGCCGTTCATACTTTCCCCCGATGCCGGCATGGGTGAAAACCATTATGTCTTGAGCGAAAATTCTTCCGGGCCGGAGGACAGGCTTTACATTGACTACCGTCTTGATTCGAGGTTTGATCACTGGCTGATAGATGAATTCCAGGACACCAGCTATCCGCAGTGGAGGATTATCAAAAACCTGATTGACGAAATTGTCCAGGATGATTCCGGCGGCAGGAGCTTTTTCTATGTGGGTGACGTGAAACAGGCGATTTACGGCTGGCGTGAAGGCGAGGCTAGTCTGTTCAAATCAATATACGGGGAATACAAAGAATATGCGGATATCGAATTGAAACGCCTCAGCAGATCATTCCGGTCAAGCGGGGAGGTGATTGCAACCGTCAATGAAGTCTTCTCCAATCTGAACGGCATTGAGGAACTGCCGTTGAACGTGAGGGCGCGCTGGGACTGGGAGGAGCATAAGTCTAAAGAGAAGAACACGGATGGAAGTCCGGCGTTCAGCGGTTATGCGTCCCTTATCCAACTTCAGAAAGAAGGCGACGGGCGTGAGCAGAAGGAGATTTCCATTGAAAGAAAAGCCAGGTTCATCGCCGATAAGATAAAGGAGATTTCCCCGTTCGGTCGCGGGCTTTCGGTCGCGGTGCTTGTTTCACAGAACAAGACCGGACGTGAAATAGCCGAACTCCTCCAGGCCGAAGGCATAAAAGTCGCGATTGAGGGCCAGTTTCATCTGACGGACAATCCGCTGGTGACGGCGTTTCTCTCACTTGCGAAGTTCGCAGAACATCCTGCGGACAGTTTCGCGTGGGAGCATCTCCGCATGACCCCGTTTGCCGATCTGCTGAAATCGCAGGCTGAGACTTCAGGTGAGGTGCTTGACGACATTTACCGGAACGGTTTTGCGTATTTCATCCGGAAATGGAGCCGACGGCTTGCCGGAGTCTGCTCGAAAAGGAATAAGGAAACACCCCTTGCGGGGTTAACTACAAACCAAAACAATGAATTCGAGGTGAATCCGTTGGTGGTCAAGCCCGCAAGGGCTGTTCCAGGTGAAGAGGAGAAGCATCGAGACTATAAGGGGGAGTGGAGTGGCTTTGATGAGTTCAGTCAAAGACGGCTCGACCAGTTTATTTCAGCCGCCCGGGTTTTCGACCGGAGCGGAGAGAAGAACTGTCTGGATTTCATTGACTACGTAAACAATTACACGATACCCGGAGAAACCGTTGACGATGCGGTTCAGATCATGACTGTCTACAAGGCGAAGGGTCTTGAATTCGACATAGTCTTCATGGCTGAAATAAAGACCAAAGGGATTGCGACAGCCGACATTCAGGGGATAAGGGCGAAGAAGAACAAGGATCTGTCCGTCGAATGGCTGATGTTCATGCCGAACCGCGGAATCTCCGAACTTGATCCGGTTCTCAACGGGCTTGTGGCTGATCTTGACGATGATGCGTGCTATGAATACCTGTGTGTCCTCTATGTGGCGATGACGCGAGCCGCAGAGGCCCTTTACATGATAACGGATCCTCCGCCAAAGGCAAAGTCAGACACGTTATACCTGGAAGACGTGCTTTTGAAGGCGCTGGCAAGGCGGGATGACAATGAAATCCTGGACGGGGTAAAACTGCTTTACGAAAACGGGAATCCGTCATGGTTTGAAAATTATCCCGGGGAGAAAACCGGGGAAGAGGCGATAGGCGGCAAGATTGAATTGTCTGTGGATTTTGATGATGTTTTGAAAACTGTGACACCGTCCGGGGCCGAGCAGAGGACAGTTTTTGCAGGAACTCTTTTCAGAGGCGGGTCTGACAGTGCCGCGAAAACAGGGACTGCTGTCCATGAACTTTTTGAAAAGCTCGAATGGTATGACACCGCCGAGCCGGAAACTATCTGCAGTGAATGGAGAAAACAGGCCGATTATCCGGACAGGACAATTGCCGCAGCAACGGATGTTTTTCTCAAATCACTTAAACACCCGGAATTGCGAAGTTCGCTGAAAAAGCCTTCTGCCGTTGCCGGGTTATGGCGTGAAAAGCGATTTGAGCTTATTATTGACGGGACTTGGATACGCGGAGAATTTGACCGTGTGACACTTGTTAAGGACAGCTCCGGTGAAATTGCGGAAGCCGCAATCCTTGATTATAAGACCGACAATATAAATTCGGACGAGGATTTGATGCGGGTTGTTCTGACCTACTCGCCCCAGTTGAAGCTCTATCGGAAAGCGTTGTCACTGTTAATGAAACTGCCTGCGGAAAAGATAAGTTTGAATCTTGCCTTTGTGAGAATCGGAAGAGTCGTCGGAATCGGTTGAGTTTAACCCGGAAACTTTATTGGCCGCCAGCACTCGTAACGAGTGCTGGATCTTGTGGGCAAGCCCTATATGGCGACTTCAGGTATGCTCGCACTTTTTCTTCTTGTCTTTTATCCATGACATCCCGTCGCGCGCCATATGCGAATTTTCAGGGGCTCACTTTATCTGAATGAAAAACCAGAGGATGTTCTGCTATTCGAAATTCAGCAGGTCGCATTCGTAGTAGGAGCCCTTTTTTACGCGGCTTTTGGCTTTTTTCTTCACCGAGGATTTTAGGGAACGGTGTCTTTTCACCGCAAGGCTGAGGATATTCCCTATCATTGCGTTGTAGGAATATCCGGCGATTTCCGCGGCGCAGGCCATGCTGGTCTCCCTGCTTATGTCAGGATTTGCGTTTATGTCCAGGACATAGAAAACGCCGTTTCTGAGCCGTATGTCTATTCTTGCATAATCACGGCAGCCCAGCACCGTATAGGCTTTCTTTGCGGTGCTCCTGAGGGAGCTGTATTCCTTTTTTGAAAGCTCGGCCGGAAGTTTAAGTTTTATTTTTTTGTAATGTATCGAGTCCGGATCAAATTTTGAATCGTAGGTGCACAGGCGGTCGTGTATGTTTTCAAATGCGGAAAAATCCATCTCCGCCGGAGGCAGCATTTTTACGGAATCGTTACCCCACAGTGTTATGTGGAATTCCCTTCCGTCAATGAAGTCCTCGACAAGTGCGGGCTGTGAAAAGGTGTTCAGCACAAACGATATTCTTTTCCGGAGTTCGCCCTTGGTCAGGACAACGGCTTCCGTAGTGACGCCGAGACTGCAGTGTTCCCTTGTGGGCTTCGCGATGGACGGATAGAAATTCCAGTCGTCAAATATCAGCTGCGGTGATTCGTATATGCGCCATTTCGGGGTTGAAACCTTGTTCCTGTCGAGCAGTATCTTTGTTCTTTTCTTGTCCCAGCACAGATCCAGCGTTTTCGAATCCGAACCGGTGTACGAAAAATGGAGTGACTCGAGGATTGCAGTGACTCTTGCTTCGCTGTGGCTGATCCCGGGCAGACTTTCGCAGCAGTTGAAGATTATATGGGTTTCGGGATCATACTTGCTGAGCAGGGAATAGATGTCGGTGTTCCTGACAGCTATGTTTACAACCTTGTATTTGCGGCTGCGTATTGCGGACTCGATGGTCTTTATTTCACGGGTCGCATTTCTTTTTTCGGCAGGAGTCCATGTCTTGTCAACGTTGTGAATCAGCAAAACATGCGGCCTTTTTCCGCTCTTTTTTTTCGGCATTCTGTTACCTTGCAAATTAAATCAGGGAAATTATATATGTAATCACTGCTCCAGTGTTCATTTTTTTGGGATGTCGTCCGGAAACCCAACACGCATAATATTGCGGATAAAAAAATATATTGCAACCTTCTGAAGCAGATTTAGCGCAAATCAGAGCGCTCCCATTTCTTCAAAACCTTGTCCAGATGTTCTTTGATCGCGGCGCGAGCTGTTTCCTTAGTACGTCCCGCCAATAACAATTCATCGTATTTTGTCTCCGCATGGCGGATATGGGCAATGACAGCCAGGCGAACCGCCTTTGTCTCCAATTCCTTTGCCATGGAGCTGCGTCCGATTCTTCCGCTGTATTTCTGGCATGCGTGTTCCGCAATTTCAATTTCCCTGCCTTTTGGGCGTGAAGGAAACAGATCTATGATTTTTTTGGCGAAAAGTCCGATGTATTCGCGATCGATGACCGCCCTTTTTGCGGTTTCACGGATTTTTCTTTTCTCTCTCCTCTCGTTGTCGGAAAGGCATTCCTGTTCGGCTTTTTCGACCGCATTCTGTTCGACAAGCAAACCTTGTCTTTCATGGCGGCGTCTTGAACGGCTCCATTGCAGGACAACCGCTGACAGTTTCGAGTGTTTCTGTGCCCGCCGGGTAAGTGCCGGATCGCCTGCGGGAAGAAAAATCAGATGGTCGAAACCTGCGCATTTCATGCACATGGCGCCTTTGTCTTTTTCGAGAGTGATGAGATCCTTATGCTCCAGTTTTACGCCGCATTTCGAACATGGGGAATCTTTGCTTAATATGAATACCAGAGTATTGCCGTCTTCTTTTTCATTCTTATCCATGAAATTGCGCCTCCTCGAAATTCCTGTGCTTATGTATACTCTATAGGGGTGAAAAATTAACTTTTGGTTGCGAATCCGCAATCCGGCTCGCCAAAAGTTAAAATTTCACCCTTATAGAAATCGGCTCACTTGGACAGGACGACGCGGAATCCATAGTTCTCATCCCTGTCCGGGATATTGCTGGTGCGGCGGAAATCAGAACGCAGAATGCCGGGTTTGGAAATAGTCCATGAACCGCCGCGCCATGCGTCGAAAGCGGGATTTGAAGAGGATTTCCTGGTGCATTCCCAGACATTTCCCCCGACTCCGTAAAGTCCCCATTCGTTTTTCCCGCTTTTATCAACAGGGCAGGTCAGTGCAAATCCGTCATCATAGCTGTTTATCTTCTGAGTGCAGGTGCTTGATTTATCGGAATAATTTCCGAATTTGGGAGGCATGGCGCCGCCCCACGGATATTCACGGCTGTCTCCGCACCGGGCAAATGCAGTCCACTCATCCCTGGTCGGAAGACGATAGACATAGCCGGGGGGGAGACGCTTTGCGTTTATCTCGCGACCGGTAAGCCATTCCGCGAATTTTGTCGCATCTTCGAAACTGACAAAAACTACAGGCTGCCTGTCATCGTTCAAATCACCCTCTTTATAGCTTTTGCTGTCATGGGATGGATCGAATTCACGGTATTCCCCGTTTGTAACCTCGTATTTACCGGCCCAGCATCCCATTTTCTCCATCCATACGAACTCCATCCCGAGACCCTTGACAGTGAAATCCCTGCCTGAAAGGGCGCTCGGTTTGAGATCCGAAACGAGTTCGGAGACCTGGGATTTAAGATTTGCGAATCCGGCCTTGTCGGAATCGGAAAGATCGGGCGATTTTGAGGCGTTGTCGAGAAGGGCGATAGCCGAATCCGACGCACCGATGCGTTTTTGATCGTCAAGTGCGCTGTTGCCCGCATCTGTCATCAGCGACTGTAGATTTGCCTTGATTTCCGTGCAGGCGTCGAGGGCGTTTTTCATTTTCTTTGCGGATTCGGCTTCGCCCCGGGAGTTTTTCAGTCCGTCGCGGGCGTCTTTGTCATTTCCGTAGCCGGGAACAGACAATGCTTTTTTGAAAGCCGTCTCCGCGCTGCTCCAGTCCCTGCTTTTAA
Source organism: Victivallales bacterium (assembly GCA_041666985.1). Classification (GTDB taxonomy): domain Bacteria; phylum Verrucomicrobiota; class Lentisphaeria; order Victivallales; family GWF2-50-93; genus GWF2-50-93. The sequence continues at coordinate 5,619 of JBAYFV010000034.1, read as the reverse complement.
GAAATTGCCTTCCGTCGTTCATCGCCCGCTCGAAATCGGTTTTCTTCTGCTGGAGGTCGAGCTTCAAGTTGTTTTTCTCTTCGGCCTGTTTCAAAAACGCCTCCGCTTCCGGACTGCGTTTTGCGGCAACAGCGCGTTTCAGGCAGGTGACAGCCTCGGAATATTCCTGTCTTTCAAACGCCTTTTTCCCGTCGTCGAAATGTTTCGGATAGTTGAATTTCTCATCCAGATGGGTCTTCTTTTCCGCGTCATTCATCACAAGTATGAGTGCGATTTCCTTGAAAAGATAATTGATCTGGTTTACGTCGCCCGTTGATGCTTCCGCAGTCTGCACTATCTCTCCGGTTTCAATGTTGACGCACTGTGCGGCTATTGTAATCATGTTTCCGATCTGTACAACCGAACCTGTTATGATGAAATCCGCCCCGATCATCTTTCCGAAGGTTTTTGCATTGTCCTTGTCGGTAAGATCGCTTGCCTGGAATTTGAGTTCCTCCAACGATTTTGACACCTGGCTGCGGGTTACAAGCCGGTAGTTTCCGCCGAGCACCTGTTCAAGCTTTACGGCAACCGCCGACCCTGTGATTTCAGCCTTGACCGATTTTTCAACATTGAAGTCAACTACCGCAGCATAGGGCCGCTTTGTGGTGTCCGCTCCCTCCTGCGCAAAACAGAACCCGCAGATAAACAGTGATGCAAATGCGACTGTCAAGGATTTTTTCATAGGTTTAGCGTTGCCCGGTTTATTTTTTTTTGCGTATGAGGAAAACTATTATCGGGATTGAGATGATTCCGGACACCACGACGGCTACCGCTCCGAGCATCAGCCAGATTCCCCAGTCAAGGTGGCCGGCATCCTTTGCAGGGCGGGTGTTTTCATCTGGAGGTATGCTTTTTGTGAAAGAACCGCCTGCCGGTTCAAATTGAACATAATTTTTCGTGAGCCTGTCCATTTGGAATTTACCGCCGGTGATCTTCGTGACTTCATCCTTGAGCTGAGCCGCGTTGAGACGGCTTTCAACTTCGATGGTGGAGCTGTGTTTCGGATCCGCTTCGCGCGGATGTACTCCGGTTACGCCTTCCGTGGTATTGAGTACGGATATGATTTTATCGAATGATCTGGTGTCGAGAGCTTTGAATTCAAGGATGATTTTCGCCCCCATGTCAAGCTCTGTTATCCAGGAGGCTATTATCCTGCTGAAAAGGGTAAGCGCGTTTTTCTCCCTGGACTGGGGGGTTTTTCCTTCGAAAATACGGAGAAGACAGTCCCTTGCAGCCTGCTCCTTTGATGAAATCGAACTGTTTATGTTGACGCTGGGGATTGTGACCTGGGCGATGGTTTCGCCGGAATCCGTCCAGGTCGCGTCAAGATCGGCGCCGAATGAGTATTTGTATGTCTGTACGCCATAGAGTTTTTCTTCGCCAATGAACTTGCCGTTGACAGCCGCAGTTATGATGAAATCCGAATCTGATGAAATCCCGGATTTTCTGAACTGCGCACTTTTATTGTCACCGTCAAGTTCATCACGCTTTGCCCTGGTTTCAGCGCTTTTTCCGGCCCGCTCGGCGTTCACGACTTCGATTCCGTATTTAAGGGCGAGTTCCTTGAGCTGCCCGGATATTAGCGGGACGGATTCGTTAATTCCTTCAATACGGCCGGAGCTTTCAATGACCAGACGGGGTGAACCTTTCTGGCGAACTATCTGGCGGAGAGTGAGGTTTGCTTCCATGTCCGGCATGCCTCTGCCCACGGTCGCTTCAATTTTCACAGTGAAAACACCGTCTTTGCCGGTTTCGGTGGAAATGATTTTATAATCCCGGACATACCCGAAGGAGGATGTGAATATTTTGTCATACTCAATCATGAAATCCTTGACCTTGGTGCTGGAGACAAGGTCAACTCCCGCACCCTGGTGGACGGCATCGCGCAGTGCGTCTGTGAGTGCTATTTCCTTTGCGGAGCTGCGGTCGGCTGATGCCCGTCCGGTTGCGGTGACTTTTTCATCGGCGTTTAACTGCAGAAGTGAAAGGAAAAAAAAGATTGCGAGAAATTTTTTCATAAATCCGGAATTGCTCAATTGCGTCCCAGGCATTCCGCCCCCCGTTGTTAAGAATTTAATGCTGGTAAAAATATCTCATAAAAGTTCGTTGTCAAAAATGTTTGATAGCCGCCTGTTCTTTAAAAGCTCATTTTGAGGGATTTCACAGCTTTGTTTTGTGCGCGGTCATTGCCTTCTTGTTTTTGAAGGGTACATTTAAACGGGAATGCAGTTTCCCCGTGAAACTGTTTTCCTGCGGAAGTCGGGGTAGCTACTGGCTTCCGCCCTAATCCTCAAAATCTGCAATCCGGCTCGCCAAAAGCTAAATTTTCACCCGTGCGGAGTATGATGAATGATGGTCGGGGCGATAGGATTCGAACCTACGACCTTCTGCTCCCAAGGCAGACGCGCTAACCAGACTGCGCTACACCCCGATATTGAGAAAGGGAAATCATCAAAACAACATCCCGACCAAGGGAGTATGTTTTTCAGAAAGGGGCAATACTTTAGCCTGACTTGGATAATTAGCAAGCTTGCTGAAAACTATATTCCAACTGTTTGTTTCAGAACTGGTCCTGTGACGGGAACATCATGGCGTTTGCGAATTCCGCCTGGAATTCCGGGTCGAGGGAAACTTCAACATATTTGACTTTTGCCGCTATACCCTCCGAGTATCTCATGCGTTCGCGGGAGAAAAGCACGGCTTTTGCGCCTTCGAGTGAGGCGTTCCCTATGAACCTTATTTTCGCGTCCGGCAGATTCGGTATCAGTCCGATCCGCTTCGCATGCGCCCTTCTTATGAAATAACCGAACCCGCCGGCAATAAGGACGGAATCAATTTTTTCGGGGGCCAGCCCGGCTTTTTTTAAAAGCATGTTGATGGCGGTGCGTATTGCTCCGCTTGCGAGCTGGAGTTCCCTTATGTCCTTCTGTGTCAGGGATATTTTTTTCTTTGATTCCGGAGGAGTCAGGAGAAAGTCGGAGGTGTTTCCGTTTTTCGATTTTACAATCCGTTTGAGGAGTCCTTGCGGGGTGTCCGACGGACACTCCTCCGGGGGGAGTATTCTTCCCGTCTCATCGATGATTCCGCAGCGAAGAAGTTCGGCGGCGGAATCAATCAATGCGCTTCCGCAGATCCCCTTCGCCTCAACATTTTCAATGACGTTTATCAGTACGTCTCCGTCCTGTATGATGACTTTTTCGATTGCGCCGGCTGCTGCACGCATCCCTGATTCAATCCTCGCCCCTTCAAATGCGGGGCCGGCCGCCGCGGAAGCCGCGAAAATCTGCCCCTTGTAGAGGAGGACTATTTCTCCGTTTGTTCCTACATCAACGAAAACTGTCGGATTGATTCTCTCGTCAAGACGGCTTGCAACCAGTCCGGAGACGATGTCCCCGCCGACGAATCCGCCGATGATCGGGAAAATGTATATTTCGGCGCACTGGTTGACGGCTAATCCCAGTTCGTGCGCGCTGAAGCGGAGGGATTTGCAGAACGGTGAAATAAACGGTATTTCGCCGAGAGCCCTTGCCGGTGTTCCGAGCAGGAGATTTTCCATTACGGTGTTTCCTGCAATGCTGGCCGAATAGATGTTTTCGTTTTTAACATCATATGTGCGGCATAATTCATTTATCAGCTTGTTGCATGCGGAGATTATTTCCTTCTGCAGGGACTTAAGATTTTTGTCGGACTGGTTCTGCGCATTGATTCTGCTTAAGACATCGTCGCCGAATTTAACCTGGGGATTGAGCATGCCGCCGCAGGCAATCTGTTTTCCCGTATTCACGTCGAGCAATGCGGCGACAACCGTTGTTGTCCCGATATCCAGGGCGACTGCGAAATTCAGGTTCTCCGTGTTTCCGTTTTCGAGGGAGATCAGGTTCCTGTCGGAAAAAACGGCTGTCCCGGCGTAATTGTTTTTCCTTATGAAGTCGGGGAGCTGTCTGATGTGATTCAAGTCGAAACGCACGGAGGGTATTGAATGGAGGAGGTTTTCGAGGTCAGCCACCGGATTCTCGAGCGTAGGTTGCATGAGATTTAAATATTTCTTTTTTATCAGGGGATTCATTGCGTAGGTTTTATCCGTGTCGTCGGCGGTCAGGATTATAATCCCCTCTTCCGGGATTGAGTCATCGGGTATTTCAACGGAGAGCGCCTCCGAGGCATGGGTCCTGCAGGCGAGACGCCAGCCTTCGGCGATTTCTTTTTCCGAGAATATGTTCCTGCACCGGGGGGAGGGGGGGGCGTTCCCGGAAAGTATTTTAACCCTGCATTTTCCGCAAGTGCCCTGTCCGGCGCACGGGTTTTTAATTTTCAGCCCTGCGCGCGAAATGCATTCGAATACGGAAGTTCCCGGCAGCGCGAACACCTCAGTGTTGAATTTCGGAAACGATATTTTAAATTCAGTCATCCTGTATATTCTCTCTTTTTAATTTTCTTTTTCAGTTGATTGCATGTATACTCTAATAGAGTATAACATACCATAACATACCATGTTTTTATGTCATGTTACTTTTTTCACGGCACCAGCCGTGAAAAAAGTTCAAAGGTGAAAGCTAGCACAAGAGACTGTCATGACAATGCGGTATTTCAATTTACACAGGCATTCTCCTGCAAAAGATTTGGAGGAAACTGCAATAGTGAATATTTTCCCGGAACAGGAAGTCCCCGGAAAATATTTGTATTCGGTGGGGCTTCATCCATGGCATGTGTCTGAGAATGCGCTGGAACGCGATTTAGACCTTGTTGAAGAGAAAGGTGGAAATGCTGTTGCAATAGGTGAATGCGGTCTTGACCGGGCCTGTGCTGTTCCCTTTGAACTTCAATTAAAGGCTTTCCGTGCGCAGGCCGGAATCGCAGTAACCCTTGAAAAACCCCTTATAATCCACTGTGTGCGCGCTTATCCCGAACTTGTTTCTGAAAGAAAAGCATGCCGGGACGGACTCCCATGGATAGTTCACGGTTTCAGGGGGAATCCAGAAACCGCTTCGCATCTGATAAAACATGGTTTATACTTGTCTTTCGGCGAGGCGTTGCTGAAGGATCGGCGGCTCGGGAAAATACTGGCGTCGGTTCCGGAAGACCGTTATTTCCTGGAGACGGATGAAAGCAGCATGAGCATACGTGAAATATACGGAAGGGCGGCGGCGATACGGAATATTGATGTCGGGACGCTTGTTCTCCAGCAACGGGAAAATGCATCTAGTGTCCTGTGTCTCAAATAAGCCTAAATAAAACGTGGGGATTTCGGATGTTCAGGCTGTTTGACTCCGCCAGGCGATGCTGAAGCAACGAAGAAGGCAAACACATGGAATTCCGCCCCAAAGGGCTGGCGTTCTTTTGGCCGCTTATCACGCTGTTTGCCCGTTGCATGTCTTCAGATATGCTCCTCACAGGCATCATGATAATCAATCCAAAATCCCAGCCAGCAAATGCAAAAGTTATTCCTGTACGGCTCCTAAGTAGTCGTATTCATAAATCCGATGACGTTGGCCGAGGTGGTTTCGGATGCCGGGGGCTGTCGGCGGAAAGACGGGCATACCCTAAGCGGTATGTCCCTTTCCGCCGACAGCGTCCGGT
>JBAYFV010000033.1:0-17339 GCA_041666985.1 Victivallales bacterium | reverse complement strand
CAAGGCCGGAAACGCCAATCTCACCCGTGTCAACCAGGCCCAGACCGACCTTGTGAGAGCCGAGGCGGATCTCGCAAGTTCGCGCGTCAACCTCGAAAACGCCAAGGCCCAGATGGAAGCCGCTATTGGTTCCCGCTGATCAGCATCTTCCTGAATTCCCTCGGCCCGATATTTACTGTCCCGGAAAAGACTTTTGTGAAATAACTCTGGTCTTTGAATCCGCATCTCACGCTTATTTCACCCAGGGAAAGCGATGTGAAGGCAAGAAGCCTTTTCGCCTCTTTGACCCTGACGGAGTTCAGATGGTGGGAAAAAGTCGTGCCGGTCTCTTTTTTGATCTTGTGCATAATCCCGGAAGTGCTTTCTCCTGCGAATTTCGCAACTTCACAAAGCCTCACCTTTTCGTTGAAATGCCTGTGAATATATGAAATCACCTTCTCGGAAACATTTTCCCCTTTCCTTTCAATGCGAACATTCCTGAAAAGCTTCAGGGCAAGTCTCTCAAACCAGAAACAAAGCTCCTTGATATCTGTGATTTTCTCTATTTCCTCAAGGTAAATATTGTTGACCGTTATAACTTTAGACCATTTCTCCCCTTTCAGAAGTAAATTCATCGAGAGAACTGCAACCACGGTTGCAAGAAAAGCCTTTGCCTGATTTGCATCCTGTAGCGATTCAAGGAGAATGAGACTGAGAATATCGTCTGTCTTTTTCTGGACTTCCTTTTCTTTTCCGATCCGCAAAAGCCCTGAAAGCTCTTCCGCCGATATCAGAATGAGTTTTCTCCTTTCGTCGCTGACAGTTCCAAAAGCCTCAATCCCGACGGCAAGCCTTTCCTGCTGTTTCCACAATGCATTTTTTTCCAGGAATTTTTCCGTCGATAAAAGACCCGAGGAAAAAACGGCCTCTTTGAGGAATGCCCCGATTTTTTCTATTTCAACATTTGGCATCTCATCAATACCCTGAAAAGTACTGATGAAATGTTTGAGATGTTCGCCTGAATCAACTGCGGAAAGCGTTTCAATCATATTGTGCTGAATCTTCTGGAGTTCGCCATTCGGAAGAAGACCCCCGATTTCAATCGCCCCTATGATTTTTTCGCCGTCCGGGGCAACGGGAATAACAAGTCCGTAGAGCCCGATCCAGCATCTGAAATGGTGAACGTCCCCCTTGATCTGCGACTGGTAGGCGCCGGCCCGCGCCGCCTGCCGACAGAAATCTCCGGCCCTTGAATGAAAAACGCATGCCGAACATAAACGGCAGAACGCTTTTCCAACTCGGGGAACATCCCTTCCTTCCATGTCGTGATAAACTCCGCCGCAATGCGCGTAATTATCAAGATTCTCAAGAACTGATTCTATTCTTTTATAAAAACTTTCATCCATTATTGCACAATATTGCAAATATTTTATACTTTTGTTAAAGTATATCTGTTTTTTATTGGTAAAATATAGCATGTTGAATTTAATCAATCAATGTTGTTAAATTTAAAAACGGAAGGAATGGCATATGAGCGCTGAAATTCTGAATTCTATCAAAGAAAATCTGATGAAGGGCAAAGCCAATGACGTAAAGAATCTTTGCGAACAGGCCATCAAGCAGAACATTCCTGTTACGGAAATTCTTAACGACGGACTCATTTCCGCAATGCAGGTTATCGGTGAAAAGTTCAAGAATAATCAGGTATATGTACCGGAAGTCCTTATTGCAGCAAGGGCAATGAATTCCGGAATGGCAATACTCAAGCCTTATCTCAAGGCCGCAGATGTAAAGGCAAAAGGCGTTGTCAGCATAGGAACTGTCAAGGGTGATCTTCATGACATCGGCAAGAATCTTGTCCGCATGATGCTTGAAGGCGCCGGATATGAAGTCGTTGATCTCGGCGTAAATGTCGAACCCCAGAGATTCATTGACAGCGTTAAAGATAAAAATGTCCAGGTAATCGCCATGAGCGCACTTCTCACGACAACTATGGGCTCAATGAAAACCACTATCGATGCACTTAAAGCCTCCGGAGTAAAAGTCAAGACAATTGTTGGCGGAGCTCCGCTCACAGAAAGTTTTGCAAAGGAAATTGGAGCTGACGGTTATGCGGCGGATGCCGCATCGGCAGTTGACGTGGTCAACAAGCTGTTGGCCGCATAGGTTCGACGATATTTCTTCTCATAATGATTTTGACAGAAAAACCGTCCGGGTTTTTTGACTGAATCCAGCACGGGCAGTGCGTGAATTGACTTCAGATTGGGAAGACGTACTCAGTGCTCCACGGGGCGGCTTTGTTTTCCTCGGATCATGGAACTGGGATCGTCGTCAATGTTCTTGACAAGCTCCGTGAAAGAATCAATGGCTTCCCCGAGTTTGTTTAAAATATCTGAAAGTTCCGACCTCATTTCCCTGGCGGCGGCTGCTGTCTCAGAAATCTTTGCTTCTTCAATTTGTTTCTGAAGGCTCTTCGAAAGATCATTTATCGAATCCATGCTTTTCTTTATACCGTCCGATATTTCCCTGATATTGGATTCGGTCATGACCTTATTGATATTTGCAGTGGTTGTGTCAAGATGGTTGGTGATATTGTCGATTTTCCCGGCAAGAGCACCTATTCTCGGATCACTTACAAAGGAATTAATTGATTTGAGAGAGCCAAGAAGTTCCGTTGAAATGTCCTCAAAATTAATATTTGCGATTCTCGCAAGCGTAGTTGTGAGGTTCGTACTAAGTCCCCTGAGAAAAGACGGCGTGGAGGGAATGTATCTCACGCCCTTTGGGGGGACAATATCTGGAATTGGATTTTTCCGAGGGTCATAATAATTTATTTCCACATATTTTAATCCGGTTATACCCGTAAGATCAAGCCTGCAACGGAGACCTTTTTCAACCTCCTTCTCCATTTTGTAGAAAAATTCCGCCTTTCTGGTGATAACACTCGACTTCCCCTTCCCAACATCAATCGCTGAAAGTTCCGCCTCCATGTCGACACGGACAAGATTATCGCTTGGCCTGACAGTTACGCTCGACACTTTTCCTATGGTCACCCCCCTGAACTTCACCGGCGCACCTGTCTCAAGCCCCTGCACTGATTCGTCAAAAAGCGTTACAAACTTAACTTTGGGCTTAAATACGGCGGCAATACCAAGAAGAAAAAGAACCAGAACCAGAAGAGCCATTCCGGAAAGTACAAAAAGCCCCAGTTTGTATTTGTTGGCTTCAATCATTTTATAACTTGTCCTTTCCTAAATAAATACCGTTTATTCAATTACACAAACCCCATCAATCCATTTTCCTTGCCATCCCTGAACGGAAAAGGAACTCCTTGACAGTCGGGTCGGGATTATTTTCGCGGATTTCGCTGGGTTTTCCCCTGGCAATAATGGATTTGGTTTCCTTGTCAAGCATTATAACCCTGTCTGAAATCGCAAATATGCTGTCAAGATCATGCGTCACTATGACCATTGTTGTTCCCAGTCTGTTCCTCAGATCAATAATCAACCTGTCAAGCATTGCCGCGGTGACCGGGTCGAGGCTAGTGGACGGCTCGTCAAAGAAAAGGATTTCCGGATCCAACGCCATCGCCCTTGCCAGTGCGGCTCTTTTTTTCATTCCGCCGCTCAGCTCTGCCGGCATTTTCGAACCTGCACCGTAAAGTCCGACCAGGCTGAGTTTCTCATTCACCCTGGCACATATCTCATCTTCTGAAAGATCCGTGTACTCCTCTATCGGGAGCGCAATGTTTTCAGCGATTGAAAGGGCGCTGAAAAGGGCGCTTGACTGGTATAGGACTCCGAAGGTCCTCATCATTCTCCTCTTTCCGCTGGGACTGGCCTTGACAATGCTTTTCCCGTTTACAAGGATATCCCCTCTCATCGGTTCATAAAGGCCGATAAGATGTTTCAAAATCGTACTTTTGCCACAGCCGGAGCCGCCGATTACGACAAATATCTCTCCCCTTTCAATGGAAAAATTAATGTTCTCAAGGACAACGGTATCACCGTAGCCCACGGTAAGATCTATCGCCTGAATTGCAGGAATTGATTCTGTCTCGTCCATGATTAAAAATCCAATAGATTCCAAGTGACCAAGTGACCGAGCGTCCAAGATAAATATTGGGAACTTCCACAATTCTTCCAACCGACTGCCAACGACTGGCGACCAGTGACTTCGTTCTCCCCTTAGAGCTTGCTGAACAAATATGTCATGAGGGTATCTGCGACAATAACCAGGAAAATTCCGCTTACTACCGCCGATGTCGCCGCCCTTCCGACCCCGTGCGTGTCGTTATTCGCCTCCATTCCCCTCAGGCATCCCACTGCGGCAATGAGGACTGCGAAAACCGCACTTTTAACCAGCCCCTCTGTAAAAAATCTCGGTGTGACGACAAGAACAGTTCTGTTGAAATAGGAAATCACCGGAAGGCCAAGACTGAAAACTCCAACGGTCATCCCACCTATTATACCCATGACATTTCCGAAAACCGTAAGAATCGGCATAACCAGTACGAGAGCCAGAAGCTTTGGTATGATAAGGAAGCGGCTCGGTATGAAACCCATTGTAATCATTGCGTCAATTTCCTCTGAAACCTTCATGGTGCTTATTTCCGCAGCGAAAGCGGAGCCGGCCCTGCCCGTGCAGATCATCGCAACCATAAGTGGGCCAAGCTCTTTGACAATGGAGAGTCCCACAAGATCCGCCACATAAAGATCTGTGCCGAACTTATGCATCTGTATCGCTCCCTGGAAGCCCAGAATCAGACCCATGAGAAAACATATCAGACAGGATATCGGAAGGGCGTCGGCACCGCATACATCCATATAGTAAAGAGTTTCCCTCCATCTTATTTTCCGAGGGTTTTTAACGGCATAGTACACCGCCTCGGAAATCTCTCCGATAATCGCTAGAATGTTTATCAGATCTTTCCATAATTGAAAGGCCGCCTCCCCGAAATATCCAATGCCGGAGCGGATTCTGGGCTCATGAAGCTTCACCTTTTTTGGATTCTCCCTGCATGTATTTGCGTTCTCAACCATATTTTCCGAAACCGAATAATTATTAATTATGTTTAAAACTATACTCATTTCACAATATTGACAAATTTTTTAACGAGACCTTAAGGCGTTTCTCCTTTTGAAATATCCGCCATGCCAAAGTATCTTCACAAAATTATAAATATATATATATCGCATCAGAATATGAAAAAAATAAATAAACTTCTCTTTTATATCATTACAATCGGAGGGTTTATTTTACTCGTCTACTGGATTTCGGACAAGGGTAAAATCCTTGAGCCGGAAAAGTTTTCAATTGTCACCTTCCCTTTAGGACAGCTAGTGCAGGCCGAAGAAACGCATGTCCTTCAGAATCTGTTGAATAATCTCAAGCACCCTCTTTCCAAACTGGTCTTACAAATAATAACGATTCTGGTTGCAGCCAGATTATTCGGAATGCTTTTTTTGAAAATCGGACAGCCTATGGTGATTGGCGAAATTGTTGCAGGCATCGCCCTTGGACCTTCACTGCTGGGTTATTTATATCCTTCTGCTTCAAGTTTCCTATTCCCCCTGGAATCGCTGCCCAATCTCCAGCTTCTCAGCCAGATAGGGTTAATCCTCTTCATGTTTGTCATCGGGATGGACATCGATTTGTCAGCATTGCGGAACAGGGCTTCCGATGCAATAATAATCAGCCATGCCAGTATAGTGATACCGTTTGCCATGGGTATGGGGCTTGCTTATTATATGTACCTGCAGTTTGCTCCCGCAAATGTTCCGTTTCATTCATTTGGCCTGTTTATGGGAATAGCCATGAGCATTACCGCCTTTCCGGTACTGGCACGGATAATTCAGGAGAGGGGATGGACAAGGACACACATAGGGACTATGGCCATCACGTGCGCTGCCGCCGACGATATAACAGCATGGTGCCTGCTGGCGGTAGTTATTGCATTGGCTCAGGCCGGTTCGGTTGCAGGTGCTTTGATGACAGTATTTATAGCCATACTATATGTCCTGTTCATGATACTTGTGTTAAAACCTTTTCTTCAAAGGATAGGAAACGCATATCCGAACCGCGAAATGTTGGGAAAAGGAAGCATGGCGTTTTTCTTCCTGGTCTTATTTTCTTCCTCTTACACTACAGAGCTAATAGGCATACACGCCTTATTCGGGGCTTTCATAGCAGGTGTTGCAATGCCCTCAGGCATGGATTTCAGAAAGATAATCATAGAAAAAATTGAAGATGTCAGCCTGGTGCTCCTGCTGCCTTTGTTTTTTGCCTATACAGGTCTCCGCACCCAGGTCAATTTGCTTAACGAAGGTGGACTCTGGCTTTCATGCGGCATGGTTATATTGATTGCAGTTACAGGTAAATTTATCGGCAGTGCGGCAGTAGCCCGGTTTGTGGGTCATAACTGGAAGGACAGCCTTTCTTTAGGCGCATTGATGAATACACGGGGATTGATGGAGCTGATTGTGCTCAATATAGGTTACGATATGGGAATTCTTTCTCCTGAAGTATTCACCATGTTTGTACTGATGGCGCTGTTTACGACTTTTATGACTGGCCCCTCCCTGGGCTTCATTGGCCGGATGTTCTTGGAGACAAAGGCAAAGCAAATCACCTCGCGTATTGCCGAGACTGGCAATAAAATACTGATTTCATTCGGACCAGCTCTGACCGGGGTCAGGCTATTGCGGCTTGCCGGCGAGATTTCACCTAAATCGGATCATCAGGTGAATATTACTGCGCTTCATCTTACCCAAGGAACCGATATGCACCCCATTCATGCCGACAGTTACGCCCAGGAAAGTTTCCGACCGTTGCTGGATGAGGCCAAAGCCGCAGGCATTAAAATCGAAACCCGCTACAAAGTAACTGATGATGTCGAACATGAAATATTGGAGACCGCCGAAAGCCAGAATTACGATCTTATATTGATCGGGTCGGGCAAATCCATATATAAAGGATCACTGCTGGGCTCCCTGATCGGCATAGTAAATATATTGTCGTTCAGAAACATCCTCCAGGTAATTAAGGGGAAATCCCCTATTATAAGAAGAGATGATTTGATTCATGAAAAAGCAAGGCACCTTATTGAAAACGCCCCCTGCACAGCGGGTGTTTTTATCGATAAAAATTTCGAAAAAGCAGGCAGTATTTTTATTCCCGTGTTAAACAAGGAAGATGTATTTTTACTGGCATTTATCAAGAAATTCATTAAAAACAGTGACTCTGTCATAGAAATATTTGATAAGGAAGGGGTTCTCACCAATAATCCGGCAGTAAATTCCGAAATAGAAAGTATGAATTATCATAAGCACAATGCCATACGCTTTATCGGGAGGAGTGAAATTGAACAAAACACATTCTTCGGAAAACACCAGCTGGTGCTGGTAAGTTACAATGGATGGAAAACCCTTGTGAAAAGCCATAAGGACTGGATCAATAAAACACCTTCATCGCTTATCATCAAGCCGGGTAGAGAATTTATGCCGGTTCCACCGGAATTTTGAGGGTTATTGCGGACGGTACGGTTTCGATTGTAAATTCGCTGGCGTCTGGAATCTGTTCGCCGTCAATCTGCGCGGGGACAGCTTTTCCCAGTTTGATCTTGAACACTTTCCCCTTGATATGATAAACGGAATTGTCCCCGAAAGAACCGAGTTTCCTTATTTTCCTCGGGAAATGACGGTGGCTTAACAGATAACGTCTGAGATAGCCTGAAAATCCTTTTGAAATCAGGACATCCAGTTTGCCGTCATTGGCGTAAGCCGTATCGGTCAGATCAAATTCTCCGGCATAAATCCTGGTGTTGTTGATGATGATGTTCAGTATTTTCCCGGAATATCTGTTTACATTGTCAACATCTATCGTACCATTTGCAGACCTGTAACTGAAAATATTTTTCATGACATTGTAAAGATAAACCAGATATCCCCTAGTCACCCAGCATATGATTGGAAATTTCCGGAGGAAGGATTTGTCCCTGTCCCTTCCTTTAAGGATGCTGGCATCGATTCCACAGGCAAAACCGTCTACAAAATATCTCTCTCCTATCTTTCCCAAATCCAGACTGTAATCCGCTCCCCAAACGGTTGAAATCACCGCACGGCGTATCTCGTTGAAAAGCAGGTTTTCCATTGGCCCCATATTAAACGACTTTGCAATATTATTCCCGGTGCCGAACGGAATTATTGAGTAAGAAGGTATATAAGCCCCAACATTCGCTTCCTTGAATTTCATTATGCCGTTTATCAGCGCATTGTGTGTACCGTCGCCGCCGACACCTACAATACATGTCGGATCAGGAACCCCGGCTTTCAGAACATCGAGGACTTTTGCTGTTAAATCGCCTCTGTGGAGGATCAGCTCATAATTGATGTTCAATTCCCTGAATATCCCTTCAACTTCCTTCCAGCGTTCAACAGATCTGCCGTCGCAGGACAGGGGATTTAAAAAGCATATTACCTTTATCTGTTTCAAGTCGGATCCTATTCTTTTTAAATTAACCACAGAGACACAAAGGCACAGAAAAAGATCTCTGGAGGAAATGCCCAAATTACTTTTAATACCTTCTCCGAGACGGTGAGCTGACTGAATCCTGACTGCCTTTGCAATCCCCTCACAGGAAGACTTCTTTCCAGGGGAGGCCGTATTCATTTAGTTTTTCCATGAAGGGTTCCGGATCGAACTGCTCCATGTTGAAGACTCCGGCTTTTTTCCACACACCGGTAACCATCAGCATGGCGCCGATCATGGCCGGAACTCCGGTAGTATAGGAAATGGCCTGGGATTTGACTTCCCTGTAGGATTTCTGATGATCACAAACATTGTAAATGAAGTATTTTTTCTTCTTCCCGTCTTTGCCTATGCCGGAAATATGGCATCCTATACATGTTTTACCCTTTGTGAAAGGACCAAGTGAGGCTGGATCCGGCAGAAGTGTTTTCAGAAACTGAAGCGGAATAATTTTGACGCCCCTATAATCCACTTCGTCAATTCTGGTCATTCCGACATTGACGAGAACTTTAAGATGATTGAGATAGCTCTCCGAGAATGTCATCCAGAATCTGGCTTTTTTGATACTTTTGAAGTTTTTTACAAGGGATTCAAGCTCCTCGTGATAAAGAAGATAAATCTTCTTAGCTCCTATATTTGATGGAAAATAAAAATTCTCTGAAACGGAAAGGGAATCTACAGTTTTCCATTTGCCGTTTTCAAAGTAGCATCCCTTGGATGTGACTTCCCTAATGTTTATTTCGGGGTTGAAATTTGTGGCAAAAGGCATCCCGTGATTGCCGGCATTGCAATCAATGATGTCAAGCTCGTCCATTCTCCTGAAATGCTTTTTCTGCGCCCATGCGGTAAAAACATTTGTGACACCGGGATCGAATCCGCTTCCGAGAAGAGCCATTATGCCGCGTTCTTTAAATTTCCTATGGTACGCCCACTGCCACTTGTAGCAGAAATTAGGATTCTCGGGAGACTCATAGTTCGCAGTGTCCAGGTAATGAACACCGGTTTCAAGACAGGCATCCATAATATGAATGTCCTGATACGGAAGAGCCACATTGACAATAACATCCGGCTTGAATTTTCTTATAAGCGCGACCAACTGAGGAACGTTATCGGCATCAATCTGGGCAATTTCAATTTTCCTTTTAATCTGAGAGGCGATTTCCCTGCACTTTTCAATTGTCCTGCTCGCCAGACAAATTTCCCCGAAAACTTCGGGAACCTGGGCGCATTTATGGACAACAACCTGCCCGACTCCGCCAGCTCCAATTATAAGCACCCTTGCCATGAGATTAACTTGCCGCCCGCCATAAATTCGACTTTTAAAATTCCCCTCAGAAAAATCTTATTCGACAATCACGCTCCGAGAGCCTTTCACAACTTTGCCGATGACATCAGCATCAAATCCCGCACCCGTACAGATTCTCACTGCGCCGGCAACGGATTTTTCAGGAACAAACCACACCATTCCTATACCCATGTTGAACACCCTGTATGCCTCCTCGCGAGTTATTGTCCCTTCCTCGACAATAAGAGAAAAGATCGGAGGAACCGGCATGACCTTGCTGTCAAAGACAACATCCACGTTTTTTGGAAGAATTCTTGGAACATTGTCATACAGGCCGCCGCCGGTGATATGGGCTATCCCGTCAAGAGGCAGGTTTTTCCGCATGGCCTTTTTAACTGCAGGCCAGTATGAAATATGCGGCTTGAGAAGGGCTTCTCCTATTGTCTCCCCGAGTTCCTTCAGTTCCGTGTCAATGGTGTATCCGCACTGCTGGAAAAGAACACGTCTTGCAAGACTGTAACCATTGGTGTGCAGACCATTTGAAGCAAGTCCAATCGCAACATGTCCGGGCTTGATTTTTTCACCGGTAATAATCTGGTCTTTCTCGACAATTCCATTTATAACACCCACCAGATCAAAATCATCGCCATACATCCCCGGCATTTCGGCAGTTTCTCCTCCCAGAAGAGCGCATCCCGCCTCATGGCATGCATCCGATATTCCTGTAAGAACCTCTTCGTAAAGCGGACTTCTCAGCTTTCCTATTCCTATGTAGTCAAGAAAATAAAGAGGCTCAGCCCCCTGTACCGATATGTCGTTTATACAGTGATTGACTATGTCGTAACCAACCGAATAATACTGATCCATCATCATGGCAACCATAAGCTTTGTTCCCACGCCGTCAATACTGGATACCATGACCGGATTCTTGTATTTCTTCAAATCCAATTGAAAAAGACCCCCAAACCCCCCTATGGGAGCAATCATTTCAGGACGGCGCGCATTCTTGAATTTTTTCTTCATCTTATCAAGAAGTTCACCGGCCAGATCAATATCGACTCCGGCTTCCTTATACGAATTGCTTCTGATTTTATTCATTATAGTTCCTGAATTTTAATCTCTGAATGAAATAATCAGACAGGGATCTTTTTATTTTTCACGACCTCCCCTAAACTAATGCTAATACTGCAATTTTAAAATTCCAAACATTAAATATCGATTTAAAAAATAACAATTCATTTTTCAAGCAACTCCTCGTAATTGAGCTTCCAGTCATTCGGAAAATCGGGCTGGGACATCAATGCGAAAAAAGGATACCTCCAATATGTGATCCTAACATTGTCTCCGGGTGCAAAATATTTCAAATAAGCCTCAATCCTTTCTCTGGGATCAGCCCCGAAAACCGGAACGTCTTTTACTCCTCCGCGTTTTAAATTTTCTGCGAGCGCCTGATTGTAGACTTTATAATCCTGAAATTCGGAGGGAACTCCGTAAATATGATTTTTCATTGCCTTCACAGTATTCTCCGGCCATAATCCGGAAACACCCGACGGATTTTCCGCCAATTCTGCAAATGTCGTATTTTCCCAGAGCTTTCCGAACCTTACGTCGACAACTGTGGATTTTCCCTTGCCGCGAATTTCACATATCATATGAACAAGATTTCCAGAATCATCGAAAAGTGAAACCGTCTGAACATCGTATCCGGTCTGATAAGCGCATTCGCTGAGCACCCGGGTCATTTCACCGGTGTTCCCGTATCCTCTCCCAATAATTTCAGACAGGGTCAGTGCCTGGAAAGAACCTTCCCGTGTCTGTCGATATTCAATATTGCGCATGAGTGCTGAAAATATTCCTTCAATCTCGCCGGATTTCCCATCAGCCGCCTCTCCTATGAATTTCTTTATGCAAAAAGCGTCTTTCCATCTCAGAAAATCATATCTGCTAAAAGGGGTGTCAAGGAGAAGAGTGCTTATTCTAAGGTCGCTGAGCACTTTGAGATAATCAGAATCCGGAAGGTCTTTCATTTCGCACCCTCCGCAGATCCTCGAAGCGTAAAGAATGGCTTTGCCCTGATTATTCCCCTTTATGGCCTCCATCCATTTAAACATATCCCCCTTGTCGGCCTCAAAATTACCAGTTGGAAACAAATTCCGACAGTTTTCCCGTATCAATGATACCGAGAACACCGAAATAATAACTACACAGAGAATTATCACCGGCATATTAAAATTATTTTTTCGAGCACCCATTTTATAATAGATACTTGCATAGTGCGGTTTTTAAATTATTTTTACCAGATAATTATAAATCTTTTTTAAAGAAGGAAAAGAATACCAATGGGTAATCTTAGAAAAAAACGTCGTAAAAAGATATCGAAGCATAAGCGTAGAAAAATGCTTCGCGCCAACCGTCACAAGAAACAATAATTCTGTTTTGAACTCATAAGAAATTTCCGGTGTCAGCCTCCCTGCTGCACCGGAGTTTTTTATTTTGTCTAAAAAGACGTGAAAATGTCAAAATTTGTTTCATTTGTTTTTATAATCTTCTTAAGTCTTTCCTGTCTGGCGGTAATCAATATTGAGTCAGATTCATTTAATTGCCCCGATGATGTTGGAAAAAGAGGGTTTCTCAGCGAGGAAAACTCTGCTTCCGCTAAATCTCTGGCTGATTTCGCTGTTGGTTGTCTAGAGATGCTTGACAATGAAGCACTTAACACTTCAGCAAAAAAATGCTTCATTGCCTCAATCAGACAAAATCCCGAAGCCCGTTTGCCTATTGCCATTCTCGTGAGCGAATGGTTTAAAAAGGGAAAATACCAGGAATGCATTGATAATTTCCTGCCCATAGCAAGAGAACATCCGAATGCTATTGATCTGAATTTATCAACCGCCTCCGCAATGACATGCCTGAAAAAGAACCTCGAAGCGGCCTTACTTCTTGACCAGTGCTTCAACACAATTGCAATCCCCGTTGAGGGCAAAGACAAAATCAAGAGTGTCATAAATCTCGTATCCTGTCTTGGAGACCTTTACGGTAAACTTAAAATGTTTGATGAAGGCGAAAAGCTTTTTGACAGAGTTCTTAAAGATGAGAACATGTCAAAAGAGCATAGGATAAGAATTTATGCGGCGGTTTTCTTCTCTCTCAGGGCTGATCAGGGGGAAGACGGGTTTTTCTCGGGCTGGACAAAGCGGAGATTCAGAAAGAAAATGGTTGAGAATATTGAAGCCTGTGAAACAATCTGGGATGGTTTGCTTCAGTCTTCCTCTGTCAATAAGACAAAACTTCCTGCAATACCGGATATTGTCCCCGTTCTCGAAATTAATAAGAGATACAAGCTTTTTGAAAACTCAGAGCGTATAATTCTCAACACCCTGATTTCTATTCCTGAAAATGAATATGCATTGAGACTTCTCGCGTCCACATATGGCGAACAGGGACAATACGGCTGTTCCTACAGAATCTTGAAGAAAATATCCCATAGGAACAATTCGGATCCATACTGTTATTATGAGCTCGGACATTCAGCCCTGATGATTAAAAAATTTCCGGAAGCCGCAAAATCGTTTGAATGGCTTCTCCTTTTAACTCCGGATTTCAATCCTGTTGCCATTTATCAACTCGGTATATCATATTATGAAATGGGAAAATACGACAGGGCCATTTTAAAACTTGATAAGGTTACTGATATACCTGAAGCCAAATATATTACAGCGATATGCCATCGAAACGAAAATCGCTACAGACAGGCTGTTTCAGCAATGGAAGAGGCTGAAAAAATAGCTCTTTCCAAAAAGAGGGAGGATTTTCTAAGCAATGAATTCTATCTTACTTATGCAGTTTTCTGCGACAAGGCGGGCATGTTTGAAAAGACTGTGGATATATTGGAAAAGCAGATTGCCAAACTTCCTGATAACGCTGAAAACGCAAACTTTCTCGGATATGTACTGGCCGTTAAAAATAAAGATCTTGACTATGCTGAAAAACTAATCAGAATTGCAATTGACAAGGGGAACACGAATCCTGCGTATCTTGACAGTATGGCATGGGTCTTTTTCAGAAAGAAAGACTATAAATCAGCTAAAACATACATTGAAAAATCATTAAGATTAGACGGAGTCTCTCCTGACGCGGTAATAGCGGATCATGCAGGTGATATCTACAATGCACTTGGAGAAAAAGACAACGCTTTGAAATATTGGAAGATTGCAGCTGAAACCTATAGTCCGGATTTAAACCCGGAAGATATCCGAAAAAAAATAAAATCCGTCGAATCCGCAGCGCAAGAATTAGGGATTCCTTAAATTAACCACAGGGGCACGAAAGCACAGAAATTTATTTCCCTGCGATTTTTTTCAGGATTTCAGTTGTGGAAAGACCTGGAATAAATTTTATAAATTTAATTTTTGATCCAACGCTCAGAAGTGCGGCTTTCTCCTCTTTGTCAATATTGTCAATATTATAATCTCCGCCCTTCACATAAATATCCGGCTTTAAGGCAAGAAAAAGATCTGTACACCTTGCCGTATTGAAAATTACAACAGCATCAACATAAATCAGGCTTGCCAGAAGATAGGCTCTGTCTTTTTCACATACAATCGGCCTGGATTTCCCTTTGATGGCTCTTACAGATGCATCAGAATTAATTGCAATAAGAAGAGCATCTCCACATTTCCTGGCTCTTGAGAGATATTCGGCATGGCCGCGGTGAAGTATGTCAAAGCACCCATTTGTGATGACAAGTTTCCTCCCTGACCGCTGTAGCTTATTTCTCCAAGCGGATGCCTTTTTCAGGGACATTACCTTTATTTCCGGATTCATCCCCAGTTTGCTCATAGTTTTCCAGTTAATCGGTTCCTTTTAAAACACGGTAAACGATTCAGTTCAGGATTGCATAATTGAAGACATTGTCAGTTTTCACTCGTAAAAGGCATATAAATTTCATCTTTTAGAGTAATACTGGCGGTATCAACATAAAAAAACTGTTCCAGATCATCAAGTTCTACCGACGAAGAACTGTCACCTGAAGTGAGGTTGGCGGCCGTTAAAAAAATAAAACCGGGGTTTCCGACATTTGGCGCAAAATTTTCATTGATGTAATTCATTAATAAATCACTTTTCAGACTAAAAATATCATTCTGAAGCTCTTCCGAGAAAAGGGCGGGATCGGCAAAAACACCCGTAATACGCGTATCATCGGCTGTATACATATAATTGTCGCTCCCTTTACCCCATGAAAGAATCGAATATCCAGGATTTGCTATTATTGAATTGATTGCATTATCATCAGATTCTTCTCTGGCTTCGATAATATTGTCAACATTTTGGATGCTGAGTTTGGAAATAAGCAAAAACCCGCAAAAAACAGCAAGAATCCCCACCAGAGAAACCGTGAGTTCAACCATTGCCTGACCGTCCCGATTCCTTTTTACATTCATAACTCAAACACCTTGTTAATGAAAACCCTTTTCCAACGTGTTTCAGCATAATTTATACCAGAAAATGTGTCTTACCAAGTTTTTTACGATTACCGGACAAATATTTATTGTTCCCGTTCCAGATTGAATTATAGTAAAATCGATTGAACAAATAGGATATTGATATGAATTGCCTCAATGAAAAAAATATAATCATATTTTTGCTAGAGATATTTATTCTCCTAGGGCTGTCAAAGTTTTTTGGCGAGATATTAAGGAGAAGAGGGCAACCTGCAATTGTTGCTGAAATACTCGTTGGTGTCATTCTCGGACCAAGTATTTTCGGAAGATACGCTCCGGAACTTCATAATTTAATCTTTCCAAATAACGATATTCAGAGAAGTATGCTTGAGACAGTCGCATGGATAGGCATACTTTTTTTCCTACTTGACACCGGTCTTGAACTGGATTTTTCAAGCGCTTGGCGACAGAGGAGCGATGCTCTTATAATCGCGATAACAGGACTTATTATTCCAATGCTTCTAGCTTTTATCCCATGTTATTTTCTGCCAAGCCAATATATCGGTAATCCTAATGACAGACTTATGTTTGCGCTATTTATGGCCGCAGTCATGACTGTCAGCGCTCTTCCGGTCACCGCCAGGATTTTACAGAATTTCAATCTCTATAAAACAGATCTTGGTTTTCTTATCATGTCTGCCCTGACCGTGAACGACATTCTCGGATGGGTGGCTTTTACTCTAATTTTAGGTTTTTTCACAAAATCTGACGTGAACTTCATGAATGCCGCCGTAATTGTCCTGGGAACAACAGGATTCACATTCGTTTGCCTTTCATATGGCAGACTTTTTACAAATAAAGTGATTTCAGGCATACAGAAAGTTAAACTTCCTGAACCAGGTTCCTCCCTCACATTTATTGTGCTTCTAGGCCTAGCATGCGGAACAATGACGGCTCTTATCGGCATAAACGCCCTATTCGGATTCTTTATTGCCGGAATTATGGCGGGTGAAGCGCGGGCACTGTCGGAAAAGACCCGTCAGGTTATTTCACAGATGGTTTACTCCATATTCGTACCATTATTCTTCGCGACAATCGGATTGAACCTGGATGTTCTTAAAAACTTTGATTTTTTGATTGCATCTTTTGTTTTTGCGGTTGGAACCGCAGGAAGATTTGCTGGAGCATGGATTGGAGTTCTTTTCACAAGGCAACCTCGGTCAAATATCTTATTAATTTCATTGTCTCATGTTGCCGGCGGTGAAATGCAAATTGTCGTAAGCATGATCGCTCTACATGCAGGACTTATCACACAAACTGTCTTTGTATCAATAATTTTTGGAACGTTAGCTTCGTCAATTTCCCTGGGTCCGTTAATTGCATATGCCCTGAAAATCAGGAAGCAGATCAGTTTTCTCGAATTCTTTTCAAGAGAGAATATTATCTCAGACATTAATACAAACGATAAGGATTTAGCATTGAAAGAACTTTGTTCATATGGAGCCACAGCTACAAATTTAACTCAAGCGGAGGTTTTTGAGCTGGTAAAGAAAAGAGAAGACGAGATGAGTACAGGACTTGAAGAAGGTGTGGCTGTCCCGCATGCAAGGATCAAATCAATAAACAATCCGGTGGTTATTTTCGGGAGATCTGAAAGCGGGATTGAATGGAATTCGCCGGATGGGAAACCTGCAAAACTGATATTTCTGATACTTACCCCTCTTACGAATGAAGACTCACAGGTACAGATTTTGAGAAACATAGTTCGCGGACTTCGCAATGAGGCCTCAAGAAATCAAGTCATACTGGCATCAGACAACAGAGAAATTCTAGTTTCATTTAAAGATATATTTAAAGATGCCTGCCTAAAGAATTAAGCGAGCTTCGTTCGCAATCAAAAATAGAAATTTCAGATGTTTGAAATTTTCAGGCTCAGGATTTTGAATTTGTTTCATATTTCTGATTTCACATACGAAGCCGGGTTCAAAACTCAAATTTAAAGGAGCGCGGGTTTTCTTACCCGCGGAAATCTAACTCAAATGGCGGACTGGAAAGTCCGCCCTCCGTTAGTTTTGAATCGGCTCAAGGTAATTTTGAAATTACCT
>JBAYFV010000032.1:0-17425 GCA_041666985.1 Victivallales bacterium | reverse complement strand
GAAAACAAACGATAAGACCGCAAATTGCCAGTCGTCAATCGCCGATCGTTTTACGCTCATTGAGCTCCTGATCGTGATAGCCATAATCTCAATCCTAGCGGCCATGCTGCTCCCCGCATTGAAAGTCGCGAAAGACGTGGCGAAGAAAATCCATTGCAAGAACAATCTGAGACAGTGCTATTTCGGCTTCGCCTCATACGCGAATGATTCCGATGATAATATTGCAACATGGGGCACGAAAGGGCCAGAGCTTCAACGCAACGGCTCTGCCTCGTTTGCAGCCTACAGGATATGGTCTCTCGGTTATCTGGGGACGAATGACAATATTGTCTATTGTCCCGCCGTCGAATATTCAAAAGCCTCCCTTCCTCTCTTCTACTATCACGGTTACTGTCCAGTCATAATGGCTCCTGACGGTTCCCCAACCAGCGATTATTCAACATGCGGCATGGTGACTGCCGCAGTATGGACCAGTCCAATCACCGGCTGTCGTCCTGTCAAGATAAGCAGGGTGAGCAATGCGTCCCATTATTCGATATTGACCTGTAAACTGTATAAGGCATCAACATTATTTCACGGCTACAGCATTCCTGTTGTTAAAATTGATGGCAGCGGCGCCGAAAAAACAGCCGACAGTTATCTGATCAGCCTCATTGAAGGCTCCGACATGTATAGTTCTGCCGGAAGTTATGCAGGCAACATGCGCATACTTGCATCAAGTGAAGATAAATAAAACCTGTAAAAATGACGAGCATTGAATTTTCAGGCGTGGAACCAAATTAATGAAAATGTCTAAAAACAATCAAATGAGGTAATTTCAAAATTGCCGAATCCAAGGTAGGGATGGCTCTCCGAGCCATCCGTTTTGAGGCGGCGCGTTACGGAGAACACGCCCTACCTTCGCCAATTTTGAAATTGGCTCAAATACAGGGAAAGGAAGGAAATTCATGTACAAGAGTATTTTTGCGATGATTGTCACGGTGGCGGTTTCGCAGACTGTCTTCGCCGAACACAAAGCACTTGACAACCGCGATGCGGGAATTTACAGAATGGAGCGTCCAGAATATTCTACGGGCATACTCAAGGTGGATCTAAGCGAAACACCTGATCCCGCGCGGAAGAAAGTATTCTGGGAGGGGTTGCGCGCAAAGGCGGAATCAGGAAACGCAAAGCGCATGATATATCAATTGAATTTCACGCGTCCGGATGGCTGGAAATATAAACTTCCACCGATTGAAACAGCTAAAAAGCAGATTGATGCGTGGTTCCGTTCGGATGACAATGCGAAAACATCACCAGAGCTTATTTTCGCGGTAACACCAGACGAGGAAAACATCTCCTGGAACGGCCAGCCTGACTTGATGAACCAAATCGGCGATTACATACGCAGCGAGTTCAGGATTCCGGTTTACCAATGGTTCACCGAACCTCTGCCGCCTAGTCTGGAAATCCGCGCCGACGGTTGGGTTCTTGACCCGTATTCTGTTGCGACGCCAAGTTTTTATTCGCACCTTGAGGCTTACATCCTTTATGGAAAACCGGTTGTCCCCATGCTATGGGCGAGCGGGCATTTTAATTATGGACAACCGGCTATTCCTTTCACTTTCGCAGAACTTACAAGGAGTTCTCACGCACAAATGGATTACTGCCGGGCATTGAAACTGCCGGTGATAATTTTCGCTGTAACCCAGAAACCTTGGGGGAGCGTACCTGCATGGTTCGGCAAAGCGGAGACACCAGAGGAACAGCAATATCGCGACTTCTTCAAGAAATATCTTGCGGAAATGCAGACATCCGATGCCCCGGCGGTAACGGTTCCAGAAAAGAGAATATGGCTTGTCATCCAGCCCGACGGAACAGGAAGGGAGGCGGTCAATCTGAAGGAGTTTGTTTCTGCACGCGACACAGTTTTTGATTCGCCATACAGCTGGCTGATGACGAAGGAGGGTCTCAAGCTGAGAGCTGCAAGCGGTAAACTTGCATGGAATCTTTCCTCCTCGGGAAAAATCAATGAAGCGCAGCTCATTCTAAAATACCGTCTTGCGCAAGGCAAAGCAAAATTCGCAGGAACTGAATTACTCCGGGAGGAAACGGAAATCAAGGTTGCGCTGGGTGACTTTGAAAAAAAAGAAGTCGCACTTGAGGCCGAAGGTGAACTCGTGTTACAGTCGCTGGAGATTGTGTTCAAGGGTAAGTTCGAAAAGATGGCGCGTGAGCTTAGACCCGGAAAAGACGGTGCGCTGACGGCCTCGGCCGGATTCGAGGATGATTCATTCATGTCATCGCTGATAGCAAAAGAATCAAGGCATTCCGTCGTTGAGATAAGCAGGAACGGCATCATTCAGCGCGGCGCAAGCGGTTACGCGAGCTCTTCTGTTTTGACACAGGAAATAACGCTGCCGGGCGACAGGGGCATCTTCAAAGTCAAAGCCAACATATACGCAAGTTCACGCAACTACGCCTCAAGCGTAAAGGCGATACTATCATTTGACGGGAAAACATCTGTTGCGGAGGCGATGTCCGATCCGGAAAAAAACTGGCAGGATATGGAGGTGACTTTAAATGTCCCGTCCGGCGCTAAACAGGTGTATTTGACGTGGATACTCTCAGTTTCCTGCGGAGTTGCGACACCCGCTCAGGCGCCCGCGTATGTAAAAAACTATAAAATGGAGTTTGTAAAATGAAATTTGTCACCGGGATGATTTTACTGGGAATGACTTTGAGTGTGTCGGCGCTTCAGATGGCTGAAGCAAAGCTGCGTAGTGATATTTACCCGTATTCGCTAAATCAGTTGACCTGGATAGAAGCATGGGACGAGCAAAACCAGTTCTTTCCGCGTTATTACAAGCCGTCTGCGACAATTCAACTCGTCGTTCACAACGACACTGACCAGGCGATGACTCCGTCAAAGTTCGAGTTTGACGGGCATCCGATCGAAGAAGAGACTACTCGCCCGGATTTTTCAGGCAGGGTCATCTGGTACAGGATGAACCCGGAAGTGCTGGCGCCTGGAGCCAGCGGACACTTCACGGTTCGTCTCCGCGAAAAACCAGATAAGACAATCAAGGTCGCCATCGAAGGGAAAAGCGTTGACATCAAACCGGAATCCGAGGAAAAACTGCGCATACTCTACGTCGCCTTCAACAACACCCGCGACAGGCTCACCGTGTTTACCGAATCGCTGGAAAAAACCGGCAGGCTGAGGCAGATCAGCATTGACGGGAAACCCGCAAAAATGAAACTGAAAAATGCCGATTTTTCAGACGGAAACCCGGCGGTCGCAATTCTTGATCTGGAAAAACCGCTGAGGTTCGGAGCGTACTTCATCCTGAAGGTTGAAACAGAAAATGCGGCGACATTCGAACAGATCCGGACACGTGACGACACGTTTCCCATCGGCATTATCGGGGCGAATATAAAGTTGTATACCCGGGCGGGATTCAACACGAGTTACTGCCTGCAGGGATCAAAAGCAGTTCCCCTTGAACAGATGACGCGTCTCTCGCCGGTCGCCATGGAGGAAAAAATCAGGAAGGTCGCCGAAGAGGAAATCAAGAAGGTCGCCGAAACGGTTCCGGCAAACAGGTATATCTACGGGAACTACGACGAGGCGGATGCGCATGAACCTCCGGGGTTGCCATACATGGAGCGTTGCGGAATCAATATAATGCAGAAAGTTGAACCGCTGATGGCGCTCCAGCGCAGATTTGATCCGACACATTTGACGGCGCTACTGATCGACCGCACGTACGCGCCACTGAACTGGTACACATACGGTGCGCTTGCCGATCTGCCAGTCAACGACTGCTATATTCCGACCATATGGCATGGGATGGATTCGGAATTCCTCGCCCATACGGTCAAGGTGTTTCTGTCGGCAACATCGCCACGGGCATCCCAGATGCTGCTTTGGGCCACGGCGAATACGAATCATTCACCGCGTGCGACAACACCAATCGAAAACGAGGCGCAGTACCATTACGCACTTGGCAGCGGAGCCAAGGGATTGCACTACTTCACCGATTGGACAAGTTTTCCGCAGGTGTCAGAGGGAGGGTACTACATCGGAGCGGCACAGATTCTTCCGCTCTGGCGCGGAATGGCGCGCGGGAACGCCCTTGCCGACCGTCTGAAAGGGTTGCTGAACAATGCGTATCCCTGGAACGGTGCAAAAAGCGGCAGCGCTGACATGTGGTGCGGCGCCCTGCTTTCCGGTGACGACTCGCTCATCATCACAGTGGTCAACAGGAACATCAAAACCAGCCGGGACGATAAAATGAAATTTGTACACACATACCCGGTAGGAGATTCATTTGTCGAGGTGGAGCTCCCTGTCTGGTTTAAAGCGGCGAAACTATGCGTTGTCGCCTGGGACAAGGTAACCGAAATTCCGCTCAGGCGCGAAGGGTGCAAAGTTATAATTCCGGCAAGCAACCTTGAAGCCGGACGCATCTTCGTTATTTCAAGCGACGCTGAAATAGCGAAACGTCTTGCCGGAACGCCGGAAATACAAGGCTCCATCGCAGAGATTCAAAAAATACCGGGCCGGATCCCCGGGGAAAGAATCGCCGCAAAGCCGCGAGGCGAAGAGGCATTGAAATTGAACTCCAAAAAAGAACTGACGCTCGATTTCAAAAATCCGGAAGCAATGAAATCAGTAGCCGAAATCAGATTTGACAACGCTATTCTTGAGACAGGCACGGACGGAACCTGGAACCTGTGTCCAGGAAAAGAACTCAGGGAAGCCCGTGCTGAATTATATTTTGTGGTGGAAAGTGACGCTCCGGAATTCAGGGCGGAGCTTCGCGGCGAAACCGTCCCCGGCTATCTCTCCAGCATCGAACTGGGAATCAAATCCAAAACCGATGCCCGTTTTGCCACGGATTCCTCGATGAAACCCAAAAAATGGTATCGGGGAAGATCAAAGGATGAATTCCTTGCCGTCTCAGCCAAAAATTCCGGAAACAACAGGTACGAAATCCGCATTGTCCTGAAGGATCCGCTCATCGTAACGCCCGAAGGCTGTACGGCTGCGGTGCGCAACCTGATATTATCAAAAGTTGACTTGTAAGATTTACGGGAATTATAAAAATGCATAAGTTATTGCCTCCAGTCACGATGTCGTCAGACAGTCTTTTCGCCGGAATGAAAATCACCCATTCCCAGATAAGATACGATCGTTATCCACTACCGATCAAGGAACAGGGTTTCCCGGAAGCATGGCCCGAAATGAATCAATATTTTCCGCGCTATTACAAGCCTTCTGCAACATTGAATGTATTTCTTCACAATACTTCTCGGAAACCGCTGGAAAACATTGAACTGTTTGCAGGCGGCAGACCGGTTGGGGAAATTTGTACTCGCGCGGATTATGCCGGACCAATAATCTGGTACCGGACCAATCCTGATATAATACAGCCTGACGGACGTGCAATGATTTATCTGCGACTGAGGGAAGTTCCAAAGGAGGCATTCAAAGTAACCGTTAAAAGCGGCAATGAAACCGCTACGGTTGAAATCAAGCCGGCAGATAGTCCCGCGTTCCGGATCAGTTACGTAGGATTTAACAGGGAACAGGACAAGATTTACGTCTACATTCAGAAAGACACCAATAAGGGGGCGAAGGCAAGAGATGTATTTGTTGACGGCAAGTTGATAGGTGAATCTTGTCGCACATTGGTAAATGCGGATTTCGCAGATGATTGCCCGTCATACTTTGAAATCAGCCTGGACAGTTCGATTTGTTTCGGCAAATATCTGGAAGTCAAGGTGATCGGTGAAAACAACGAAACCGCAGCTGCCCAAGTACGGGCTCTTGGCAATCAGTTCCGCATTGGTTTACTTGGCCCAATCGCCAACAATGCGGTGAAGCTGTTCAATATGCAATACAACATAAAATACTGGAAAGCAAGTACCCTCCCCGATGAATTGTGGAAGGGGCTTCATGAACATGACGCTTCATTTTGGATGCCTGTAAGCAGTAACGACGGAGAAATTTACAAAAGCATTGCCAGTAAAATTCAACCGGAAAAGTTCATCTATGGCACTAAGGATGAGCCTGATGCGCACGAGCCCCCTGGCCTTCCCTACATGGAACGTTGCGGCATCAGTGTCATGAGAGAGCTGGAATCGGAAATGATATTGCAGCGTCGTCTCGACCCCCATCACCCCACATCCCTGTTAATTGATCGCACCTATGCCCCGCAAAACTGGTTCACCTACGGGGAGGTGACCGATCTGCCGTTCACCGACATTTACGTTCCCAATGAATGGCATGGCTGTGATTTTTCAATTATCCCAAACACAGTCAAAATCCTGAATTCAGCCGTTGCTCCACGCCCGGTCGGCGTAAAACTGTGGGTCACCACAAATACCGGACATAAAATCAGGCGCGCCCCTACTCCGGAGGAGAATGAAATTCAGGTGCATTATGCAATCGGAGGTGGCGCCAAGAATTTAAGTTGTTTTCTCGACTGGACATCATACCCGAAAACGTGTGAAGGCGGATACTACATCGGATTTGGAAAAATCAAGCCGCTATGGAATCAGATGGGGCGGAACAATGCCAGAATAGTTCGTCTAAGCAATATGCTCGCCAATTCTTTCCCCTGTTCTGTCGCAAAAAGCAGTAATCCCGGTGAATTATGGGTCTCTTCGCTGATGAGCGGAAAAAACGAGCTGTTGGTTTTTGCCGTCAACCGCAATCACAATATCCCTGCCACCGACCGCCTGGCTTTTCCCTATCTTTATCCGGTTGAAAATGAAATGGTGGAAATAAAACTCCCGTCATGGTTTAAACTTCACAAGGTGGTAGAGGTTGACTGGGACAAGGTAACCCCGCTGGATATCAAGGCCAATTCCGGTCAGCTGAAACTGCCGGTCAGAAATCTGCGTACAGCCAAAGTGTTCGTCCTTTCGTCGGACAGTGACGTAGAAAAGCGATTGAGCCTTGATCCGGAGAAACTGGCAGCCCTGATTAAGTCAGAAAAGGATGTAATCGAACCGCGCGCCGGCCAAAAAATCACCCCGAAAAATTCACCGGACAAAATGGTTATGCTTACCACCGAAGACATAATCCATCCCGTGACCGGCGAATATGAGATTGATCTGAGACAGCCTCAAGCGATAGAAATGGCAAGACAGATTTGCGTGACGAACGGCGAGATTGATCTGCTGCCGGGTGAATATCTGGCTCTTTATCCGTATAATATTCAAAATGAAAGTCGCCTCGAACTGACATATGCCTTTAAATCATCTGTCCCAATAAAAAACTTGAAGGTTGAGTTTTATGGTTCGCACAATGTCGGATACCATTCCAATATGCAGATTGAATTGATTGCCGACTGTAACAAAAAACCGATTTCCGACACCACTTATAAACCAGGATGGTTCTGCGGTGAGTCCGATCGGGAAACATTGTCTGTGGAAGAACAAGGTCCTCTCAACGAATTTACGGTAAAAATATATATGAAAGACCCGAATATAGTTTGGGCTGGCGAATATGTGGCCAAAGCGCGCAGACTAGTCCTTTCCTGGAAATGACAGGGCGATGGACAGTCCGAGACACCGTGAACCTTTGCTTTTACTACGGGCGGCGTTAAGGCGTCGTGCAGAAATAACTTTTACATTTGGCGGAAAATACAGGTGTTTGGATTCGAGGCGCAAGCCCCGCGTTCGCCGCGACGAATAAGGAGTGAAGCAACGAAGAAGACAAATACATGGAATTCCGCCAAATGTAAAAGTTATTTCTGTACGGCTCCTAAGCTCAGGCCCGTGAAAACATTACTTGAATTTCAAGACCACGAAAATGAAATAAAACGTGAAAGGAGAATATTCTCATGTCGGCTGTCGAAAAAAAACAGTATTTTGCCTATCGTTCTTTCTGGCCTGAAATAGAGGCCATGAAGAAATTCCGCGAATGCGGTGTTGACACCTTCATGTTCATGGTGTCCAACATCACTAATTCCCTCGGAACACCGTACACGAAATATCCACCGGTATGGAAATGGAATGGCATTTACGATCTGGATGCGTTCGACCGGCAGATCGGGGATATTCTGGAGGCCGTTCCGGATGCGAAACTGATGTGCATGATCGATCTGAACACGCCGCAGTGGTGGACACGCTATCTGGGGGCGTTCGGCGTCAAGTACGACACCTTTTATGAGCTGGGGAAGATCTCCGCAAGCCCGATGTGGCGTCGCGACACCGCGGACTATATGAGAACCGTCCTCGAACATGCGGAAAACAAGTACGCGAAAAACATCACCGCTTATCTGCTCGGCTGCGGCGGCGCCACAGAATGGCATGATCGCTCACGGGGTGAAGAGAGCGTGTATCGCCTTGCGGCATTCCGTCAGTGGCAGAAAGAACAAGGGAAAACACAGACGGATATTCCGACGCGAATGGCGCGGGATTCTGGTTCCTATGATTTTGACCCAACGTACGTCACACATGAAAACTACTATAACGGGATTGACCCCACCGGATGCTACGCAGGCCTTTTCCCGGACGGGGCTGGTCTCATTCGGACTCCTGAAAAAGACCAGTCATCGCTTGACTATTGGCGTTTTTGCAATGAATTCAATGCGGATACGGCTTCATTTTTCCTGGAAAAAGCCAGGCAGACCATTCGTTCCGAAGCTGAACTGGGGATGTTCTTCGGCTATGGCACAGGACAATGGACGCTGGTTTCGAGCGGACATGTGGCATATGAGCGGCTGCTCGACTCGCCGGATCTTGATTTCATCATGGCGCCCATAGACTATGTCGGACGCGGCATGGGACAGGGCAGCACCAGCATGACCGTCAAGGAAACCATTCATATAAAGGGGAAACGCATGCTGCAGGAGATGGATCAGCGCACCTATACGGCCAACCGGAAGCTGGCAGACTACTGTGAACTCCCCGACCCGCTGAAGACCAAAGCCGACAGGGTCGTGATGAACGACAGCACCGATTCGAAAGAACTGGCGAAGAAATTTTCCATGGCGACCGACGGAGTCTGGAAAAACGATGCGGAGATCGTGGCCGGGATGAAGCGGGATACGGCGTTCTGCCTCATCAATCAGGATTCGCTGTGGTGGTTCGACATGTGGGGCGGTTTTTACCAGGGAGAGAAGGTTTTCAAGTCGCTTGCACAGCTGAAACGGATATGGGATGAACAGGTTCACAGGCCCGGGAAGGATGTCAACGAAATCCTCATGGTGAAAGACCCGCACAACATGTATCTGCTCAATGACATGGATGCCCGTTGCGGGACATTTGACATCAAACCGCTCAATGCCTTAAGCGTTACAGGAATGCCGTACACCGTCTGTTCATTCAACGACCTGTCGAGCATGGATCTGCGCCGTTTCAAACTCATCATCTTCTGCCACCCCTTCGAACTGACACACGCACATCGCGATCTGCTGGATGCAAAAGTTCTCAAAGACGGGCGCACAGTGATATGGCTGTATGGCCCCGGGATTGTCAATCAGGGTTCATGGGATCCCGGCAATGTTGAAAAAACATGCGGAACACCATATAAGACGCACGGGATTAACCGTGTTGAGAAAAACGGCTGGATTTCCGTCTATGTCCATGATCCTTCAATATTGACGGCAGACGCCCTTAAGGCGACTGCCGAAAAAGCAGGCTGTCATTCCTACTGTTCGAAACTGCGTC
Source organism: Victivallales bacterium (assembly GCA_041666985.1). Lineage (GTDB taxonomy): Bacteria > Verrucomicrobiota > Lentisphaeria > Victivallales > GWF2-50-93 > GWF2-50-93. The sequence goes on along the minus strand of JBAYFV010000032.1, from coordinate 7,756 downwards.
CAATCTGTGCGAATGACCGGCTGCTTTCTGTCCACACTGCAATTGCGGAAACCATGGAAATAAAACTGCGCCGGAAAACCGGAAAGATCACTGAATTATTTTCCGGTGCGATATGGTGCCAGACGGATCAGGTGCGGCTGACTTCCACGGGGCCTGACAGCTTCCTGTTATTGATGGAAAACTAAACAGCTCACACGACAAAGGAGTAAAAAAGCATGAAGACAGACGCATTAAACCAGGCCAGGCATTTTGTGAAGAATGAAAAACAGTTTCATCTCGGTTTTCTCCCGACCGAGCAGTCGAACCCGTTGACTGCGCGAGTTGATGAAGACTTCCGCGCCAGCACTGCCGCCGGAGTGAAAACCTTGCAGCGGCCGGACCGTGACGTTTTGTCCATGGCGCGCCGGGTTCTCGCCGGACGCGAATTCGCAAAACTGGTTGATGCCGGAGAAAAGACGCTGCGCAACGGCGGACGGATCATATTCTCAGGATGCGGCGCGACCGGACGCCTCAGTATTCTGCTTGAAGCCATGTGGCGGGACGGCGTTCGGGCATTAAAAGGCAATTCCGCCGTAGCGGATGATTTCATCAGCCGCTATGGCGACGCAGTGGGCAGCATCATGACCGGCGGCGATTACGCACTGGTCAGATCCGTGGAGTTTTTTGAGGATTATCAGGCGTTTGGCCGCCGACAAGTGGAAGAGATGAATGTCAGCGGCAATGACATGCTGGTGGCCATTACGGAAGGGGGGGAAACCTCTTCCGTGCTGGGTACGGTGAACGAGGCGGTAAGGCGCGGAGCTCCGGTTTTCCTGCTTTTCAACAATCCTGCTGACTTGCTTTGCAGTCGTCTTGAACGTTCCCGTCAGGCGATAACAGACCCCGGCGTATGCGTACTGGACTTGCACTGCGGGCCGATGGCTATTGCCGGATCAACCCGGATGCAGGCCACCACCTCCGAGCAACTGATTGCGGGTGCGGCGCTGGAAAACATATTTCATCGTCTGCTGGCAACAGGCGAATGCCTGAAGGATACGCCGGATACCTGTGATTGCGCGGCGGCGTTTGCCGGAATTCTCGATCAGCTGGGCAGCGATGAAACGGTGGAAAGCATTGCCGGATACATAGATTTTGAAGCCGGAATATACCGGAGAGAAGGAAAGATCACCTACTTCGCCGACGAATTTATGCTGGATATTTTTACCGACACCACGGAGCGGTCGCCTACTTTCATGTTGCCGCCGTTCAGGAAGAAAGACGATCTGAATTCTCCGCAATCCTGGGCATTCGTCAAGAACCCCCTGTATTCCACCCGCGACACCTGGTTCCGTTGTCTGGGCGGCAGACCTCCGCGCTGCCTGGAATGGACTTCCGATGATTACCTGGAAATGGGAGCTGACGCCAATATCGCCGCAAATCCCCCGGCAATCGGCTCCAAGGAAATCATGAGGCTGGTGGTCGGCAATGAACCGGCACCTTGCCGGATCGAAACTGCGGTCAATGCGGCGGTACTGGTTAAGTTTGGCGGCGGGAATACAGTGCTGGATGCTGGATTTACGGCGGCGACGGATGCCTTCACGGAAAGAACCGCGCTCATTATCGGCGGCGACAAGACAGATTCCCACAGCCATGTAATTCCACTTCGGACGGCTAAAACCCCGATGCGTCTGATGGAGCACATGGCGATGAAACTGGTTCTTAATACCATTTCCACCGGAACGATGGTTTGTCTCGGCCGCGTCACCGGCAACTGGATGAGCTGGGTTGACTTGAGCAATAAAAAGCTGATCGACCGCGGCACCCGGCTGTTGGTTGAAATATGCGGACTGGAGTACGAGGATGCCTGCATTAAATTGTTTGAGGCGATGGAGGAGATCAAAGCCATGCCACAAAGCGCCCGCCCATCCGCCGTTCAGTACGCAATCCGAAAAATCCGGCAAATTAGGCAATCACGGGGGTTTAAAAATCTTATGGCCTAATTATGTTAAGAGTTTCTCCAATGGCCGATAATCATTATAAAACAGACAGGTTCTGACATGCGAATAATTGTTCCGATAAAACAGGTGCCCGAGACAAAATCCGTGAAGATGGACGAAAAGACGGGCACTGTGATAAGGGAAGGCGTCGAGTCAATCATCAACCCCCTTGATCTTTATGCCATAGAAATAGCCGTTCAGCTCAAGGAAACCTACGGCGGGGAGGCTATCGCCATTTCCATGGGGCCGTCCAAGGCCATTGAAGCGCTCAGGGAGGCAATCGCAATGGGCGTTGATTCCGCTGTTCTTGTCAGCGACAGGGCGTTTGCCGGCTCGGACACCTGGGCGACAAGCTACGTTCTCGCGGAGGCCATAAGAAAAACGGGCGGATACGATCTCGTCATCTGCGGAGAACGCGCAACCGACGGTGACACTGGGCAGGTCGGCCCGGAAATCGCATCCTATCTCAAACTCCCGGTCGTCTCCTATGTCAACAAGGTTGGCAAAATCACGGACGGCGTCATTGCCATGCAACGGCTGGTCGAAGAAGGTTCCGAAAAGATTGAAGCGCAGATGCCGTGCCTTCTGACGGTAGTAAAGGAAGTCAGCGATCCGCGTCTTCCGACACTCCGGGGAAAACAGAAGGCGAGAAAATCGCAGATACCTGTCTGGGGAATAAACGATCTTGCCCTCGATCCGAAGAAGGTCGGTCTTGCAGGTTCCCCGACCAAGGTCGTGAAGATTTTCAGGCCGAAGGTTGCAAGGGAATGTGAAAAGATGTTTGCACGCGACGAGGAGAAGATAAAGGAAGCCGTCGGCAAACTCGGGAATCTATTAAAGAAGAGGGAAATATTATAGACCACGAAAAACACGAAACACTCGAAAAAGGAAATTTCCCGATATTTACTTTCGCGTCGTTCCTGTGTTTAGTGGTTAAAATTAAGGTGAATTAATGAATTGCTCGGACGTATGGATACTGGCGGAACAGGAAAACGGGAGGGTCCTGCGGATTTCGCACGAACTGGTGACACGCGGAATCGCGCTCTCAAAGAAACGCGGATGCAAACTCTGCGCCATGATTTTCGGACATGACATCAACGGAGCCGATCTCCAAGCACTTATTGACATGGGCGCAGACAAGGTTGTCGCAGTGGAAGCGCCCGAACTCGCGAATTTCCTCGTCGAACCTTATTCGGCATGCATGCTCAATCTGCTCGACAAGTTCAAGCCGGAAATCATCCTCGGAGGAGCGACATCAACAGGAAGAACCCTCCTCCCCTATGTTGCAATGACCGCCTATACCGGCCTGACTGCGGACTGCACCGGACTCGACATTGAAGACGGGACGAACAACCTCCTCCAGACGCGTCCGGCAATCGGCGGAAACATAATGGCGACAATCAGGACCCCGGATTTCCGTCCGCAGATGTCAACGGTAAGACCTCGCTCCACAAAGCCTGCAGATGTCATCCGGAAAGGGAGAGAAGGTGAAATCATAAGGATTAAGCCTGAACAGAAACTTCTCGGCAGCAGAATAAAAAGAACCGGTTTCATCCCGGACGAGGAGAAACAGTCCCTCCATGACGCCGAAATAGTCGTTGTTGTCGGACGCGGCATCAAGAAGGCCGAAAACATCACTCTGGCAAGGGAACTTGCGGACGCCCTCGGCGGAGCGCTTGCCGCAACAAGGGATGTTGTTGACAGAGGCTGGCTGAGTTATCCGCACCAGGTCGGACTCAGCGGCAAGACAATCAGCCCCAGACTTTATGTCGGCGTCGGGGTGTCAGGCTCAATCCAGCACCTCGCCGGCATGCAGACCGCAGAAACAATCATTGCGATAAACAACGATCCCGAAGCCCAGATTTTCAAAGTGGCCGACTTCGGCATAGTCGGAGATCTTTTCGAGGTCGTACCGGCACTGATCAGGGAAATCAAGGAAGAAAAGAAGTTCTAGAGTTCGAAAGTTCTAAAATGCGAAAGTTTTTAATAACAAAGATATCACCACTTTCGTATGTTTAGTGATCGATATATCAAAATACGAATTTGTTCGTAGTCAATGTCGCAAGACATGTTCTTTATTCTCACAATACAGGAGACAACTGATGACGAAATACAACCCGGTTACAGATAAGACCGTTGACGAACTTAAAAAGATCGTCGGGGAGAAATACGTAATCTTCAGGGATACGGAAAAACTCGAACCGTATTCTCACGACGAGATTCCGGGACGGGATTATGCGCATATGCCCGAGGTTGTTGTCAGACCAAGGACAAAAGAGGAAATCTCCGGGATCATAAAACTTGCGAACAGGGAAATCATCCCCATCACTCCGCGAGGCGCAGGTTCCGGGCTTTCAGGCGGTGCCGTTCCGCTTTATGGCGGAATCCTCCTCTCCGTTGACAGGATGAACACCATCATCGAAGTTGACAGGGAAAACCTGATGATAGTCGTGGAACCCGGCGTAATCGCAAATGAAATCAATGAGCACGTCAAGGAGTTCGGCCTTTTCTATGCGGGTTATCCCATGAGTCTCGAGACATGCTTCATCGGGGGGAATGTGGCGGAAAACGCCGGCGGCGGAAAAGCCGTGAAATACGGGGTGACTTCACGGTATGTCCTCGGAGTCGAAACCGTGATGCCCACCGGCGAGATAGTCGGGTTCGGCGGAAAACTCGTCAAGGATGTGACAGGATACAACATGGTTCAGCTCATGCTGGGCTCGGAGGGGACGCTCGGGATCTTCACGAAAATAATCCTCAAGCTCATCCCGCTACCGAAGGCCCAGGTTGACCTTCTCTGCCTCTTCAAGAGTTCCGAGGACGCGATCAATACGGTGCCGAAAATAATGACGGGTGCCGGCATCACCCCCACCTCCATCGAATACATGGACAAGGATTCGGTGCAGGCCGCCTGCGAATACCTCAATGAAAACATTCCCTACAAACAGGCCGGTGCAATGCTCCTCATAACGGTTGACGGGGCGGACAAGGAACAGGTCGAAAGGGATTACGAACTGGTCGGGGAGCTTTGCATCAGGGAGGGCGCAATCGAAGTTTACGTCGCAGACAATCCGACCACTTCGGAAAGGATCTGGAAAGTCAGAAGGAACATAGCGGAGGCTTTCAGCGTGTTTTCAAAGCGCCAGAGCGGAGAAGACATTGTCGTTCCTCCGGCCGCAATCCCGAAGATCGTGTCGGAATTCAAAAAGCTTTCCGAAAAATTCGGCGTGATGATCCCGTGCTACGGACATGCAGGAGACGGCAATCTCCACTCGCGGATATCCCCTCCTCCGGAATGGCCGGACAAAAAATGGAAGGAAGCTCTCCCCGTCATACTTGAGGAACTCTACAGATTAACGGCAAGCCTGGGCGGACGGATTTCAGGCGAACACGGAATCGGACACAAGCGGAAGAAATACATGCTGACCGTCGTCTCTGAAGAATATATGAACGTAATCAAATCCATCAAGAGAGCGCTTGACCCCAACAACATCCTGAATCCCGGCAAGATATTTGATTTGTAGCCCTGCCCTGCAAAAACTGAAAGGAAGGGGGAAACCAATACTCCGGCACGCCGATACGCCATTACTCCCTAACGGAGACAGACGGCTTCCCCGTCAGGCCATACGGGAACCTGACATATTCATTCGTCCATTCCCCTTCATCCTTGAACTGCCACGGCCCCGTCCAGTTCGGATACTTCACGTTGTGATGCAGTGGACCGAGAAGATTCCTTCTTGTCCCGACAACCTCGATCTCAACATTATTCCTGCCTTTGACGGCAAAACCCGTGATATCAATCTCGTACGGCCTCCAGGCAATGGTTCCGCACTTTTTACCGTTGACACGGATCTTGACAAGCGCACCTTTCCATTCCGGAACTTCAAGGATCACCTTCTTCCCCGGTTCGACATTGATGTCTGTCTCCATGGAATATGTCATCGCACCCGAATAGCACGGGAAGCCCTGCTCGCACCAGTCACCGATCTTGAGCATAGACGGAAGCTTGGTTATGACTGGCTTTGTCCCGTTGTCCCACTTGAATCCGAACTCACCGGTGAGATACATCGCCTCAAGATTGTCTTTCCGCCCATATCTGGCAGTCAAAACCAGTTCATTGACGCCTACCTTGAGGATTCTAGACGAAACAAGAACCCTCTTGAATGAATTGTCTATCCACCAGCCCTCGCCTTCGTCATATTTAAGCTCGCAGCCGTTGAGGACCACTGAGAATTTCTCAGGCCTTTCCATTACAAGGTGGCATGGGCTGCCTGGAACGTCTTCGACTTCGAAGGTGTAACGGAGTCCGACATTCAGCTTTTTGGATTCCGAAGTCTCCTTCTGCGTCCACGGCTGACACATCGCTCCGCCGCGATGCGCCCATTTCGCGAAATCACGTATCGCATCGTCAGCCTTCAGGATGTCCTTTGCCTTCTTCCATTCCCCGCCGTCTATGGAATATTCCGGCACGTCGAGAGGGAACGCATTCGGTTCATCCCTGAATATCCTCATGTTTCCGCAGTCTATTTCATTTCTGCGGATCTCCTTGAAGCCTTCGCGTTTCCCCGAAGACAAATCTCCGTCGGTGTCAACAACAAACAGCCTGCTGCCATAACCGTGCAAAACTGTTTTCACCTTAACCCCGTCCGCCGTCCTTTCAGCATCGGCAAGATAGATTTCCCCTGTGACCGCATCCCATTCCTGAACCGCACCGCCTGCCGGAATTTCAACCGTGACCTCCCCGGAATCCCTGTCCTGCAGAGTATGGCAGATGAAGACGATTGTGCGGCCGCTCTTTTCCTTCCTCATCATGTAAAGACACGGATTGTATTCCCTTCCGTCAGATGTCTTGACTGAAATCTTCCTGATGCCATTGTCCTTTGAAAGAGCCTTTAGCAGGGATTCCCTGTCCAGATAGATTTTTGCGGATTTCGCAACAATTTCATTGATGCGGTCGCATTTTTCGGCATCTACAAATAAAGGTGTCGGCTCAATGAAAATCACTTTTCCGCCGGCCTCTGCGAATTTCGCAAGCATATCGCAGGTGCTCTTCCTCAGAGTATACGCAGGCGGGACAATGACTGTGCTGTAAGAGGACTTGACAAGGTTGAACCTGCCGTTCTCCACTGCGCCATGACGTGCAAGAATGTCCTCGTCCACATATTCAAAGTCGAAATGCTCCTCGAGGAGGATCTGCTGGATTTTCTTGAGATTCTCGTCAAGAGTGATTATCGGTTGTCTTTTGTCCCCTTCCTTGCCCTGGGAAAAATCCCCCCATTCGCAGTCAACCACCTGCTGGTACGCGACACCCCATGCGCTCTCGATCGGATGAATGACGGCGACATCCCTGACCGCCCTGCCCTGTGTCAGCATGTAGTTGACCCTGGAGAAATAATCTTCAACCATGTGATAATCCCTCCACCACGGGGAATGGAAGGATATGGATGAGGGATAATCGCGTTTCGCCTCGCCTTCCATCGTGTACCATGCGAGATGCTGGCATCTGAGATTGACACCGAGCGCGGCCTGCCAGTCGCCTACGGCCTTGTGTTCCGCAAAAGTGAAATGCCAGCCGGTACAGCCGTAAAGTTCGCTCAGCATCCATTTCCTGCCGAACTGGTCAAGAACGGAACTGCACTGCTTCGCCGTAAGGTACTCCGGTGTCGGACTCCCATCGCGGGTCAGTCCCTGCGAACAGAGGATGTCAATGCCGGGCGCCTGCATGTATTCGTAGAAGCGCATTGCGCTTCCGACAACACGCGTCTGGGACTGCAATGATT
>JBAYFV010000031.1:0-17698 GCA_041666985.1 Victivallales bacterium | reverse complement strand
TCCAAGGCAATGAGCAGACTTATTATTTCCTTGCTTGCAAGTTTATACGACTGAACACCGGGCTGGTGGAATGCGTTGATGTGGATGAGTTCGGCGTAAAACGCCACCGACCTTTCATAAAGCGCTATAATCATCCCGAGATTGAACGCGTTGACATCCGTTACTTGCATCTCGATGACCTGACGGCCTTTTGAGTGAAGCGCATTTGCAAGGCCGGCCTTGAATCCATGCAGATAATCGCCCATGCTGATGTTTTCCGTAATCGGAATATCCATGCTGTCCTTGAGCACTTCTATGAAAGTTACAAAGAAATCGTTTTTCCCGTCGTTTAACTGCTGGATGAAGGCGTGGGCGTCAGTTCCGCCCTTGTTGCCGAAAACATTCAGCCCCTGGTTGACAATGTTGCCGTCAAGATCCTTTTCCTTGCCGATGCTTTCCATGACGAGCTGCTGGAGATAGCGTGAAAGCAGGACGAGACGGTCGGAGTAGGGGACGATGACCATGTTTTTGTCGCCGCGTCCGCCGCCTGCGATATGCCACATTGCCGCAAGGAGGTATGACGGATTTTTCTTTACGTCCGGTTCCCTTGTGAGCGTGTCCATTCTGCTTGCGCCGACGATGAAACTCCTGAAGTCAATGCCAGCGAGTGCGGCGGGGAGATGACCGACCACGCTTGTTTCGCTTGTTCTTCCGCCGATTGACTCCGCCATAGGGAACACTTTCAGCCAGTTGTTTGATTTCGAGTATTTGTCGAGTTCGCTGCCTTCCATCGTTATGGCGCAGGCGTGTTTCGTGAAATCGAGGCCTGCCTCCCTGTAAATCTTCTCAAAGGCGATTGTGTTGTTCTTGGTCTCCTGGGTTCCCCCCGATTTGGAAATGCTTAAAACAAGTGTGCTCTTGAGATTGACGGCTTTCATCACGTCGCTGACACCGGCGGTGTCGGTGTTGTCGGTGAAATAGATTTTGAGATAACCTTTTCTTTTGCCGGTGCTGAGTTCGTTCCAGTAGGGGCCGTTTATTGCGAACTGTATAAGCTGTGGTCCGAGAGCGGATCCGCCGATTCCGTTTATCACGACTGAATCCAGTTTTTTGCCGGTGCTTCCCTTTATGACTCCGGTGCGGACATCCTCCGCGAATTTTTCAACATCAGCAAAAAGCCGGCTTGAAGGATAGGCTATGCGGTCTGTGAAATGGGTCACTTTCCTGTTCTCGTCCGGGTTCTTTATTTCGCCGGCCTCGATCTTCTTCATTTCGGCATGTGCGTTTGCGAATTTCGCAGACAGCTGTCCGAGATCGTTCTCCGTGAAATTCATTCCGGCCACATTGAGCGTGAAGCCTGTTTCCCCGTCGGTGAAATCATAGTTCCTGTTTCTTTCAGTCCATTCTGCCGATGTCATATTCAATACCTCTATTTAAGTTTATGTTTCCAGGAAGCCCGTAAAGATAAATCAATCAGTGGAAATTGCCAGCCTATTTGATAACCGCAAAGTTCCTGGAGCAGTATTGTGATGCCGGTTCACCAATCCGCATCGTCAGGATGTGGGTCAAAAACTATCGCATTGTTTCTCATCTGCTGATATTCACTTCCATGATTGGACGCCTAATTAATCCGAGCACTGCCTTCAAAAGAAGAAATCCCATCAGCATCCGCAGGATTTTCGGATTATGAGTTCAGGTTTAAATTTATACACCCGGCTGCATCCTTTGTTTCTTGAGCCTGAGTTTAAAATAATCTCAACACATTTTTCTGCAATCGAGTCATAATGAAGGTCAAGCGATGTCAGCTGGAATGAGTTTGCCCAGGGAGTATTAAATACCGAAACCACCGCTAGATCTTCAGGAACGGAAACACCCGCTTCTTTAGCCATCTGAATAAATTCTGTCGCCTTGAAATCGAAATTTACAAAAATCGCATCAATTGGCTTAGGGGCTTTCAGCTTTTCAGAATAAACCTTTTTATCTTTCAGACCATTGGCAACATCCACCATAATATCTTCTTGTAACCCGGCTTCTTTCATTGCCTGGCAATATCCATCACATAGCAATTGCAGCTCACGGTGTTTACTGATTTTTAGAACGTCAGGCCCCTTGATTTTATAGAAAAAGATCCGCTTGCGTCCATGCTCGATCAGATGCCTTGTTCCCATGTATCCCGCTTGATACATATCCGGACAAACAATGTCACCGGAGAAATCATGTATTCGGTCGCCGGTCAGACAGATAAGGCGAATTTCTGGGAACTCATTTGAGAGCCAGGCGGCCAAGTCAGAGTCGCGAGTGATGATTGCGATCGGATTTGAAGCGAGAATCTGAAGAATTGCCGGATGTTTCCGCATGGATAACAGGTTTTCAGTAGCTGAATCAGCTTCGACATACATGATGTTGATTCCCGCATTCTGCAGTTCCCTGGAGACTCTGGCCGTGAAATCACCCCAGATATCCCCACGACAAGTCATCACCAGTCCGACAACGTCTCCCTTCTGAATTGTTTTCTTATTGGCAATAAACGTCCCCTTTCCGGGAGTACGGAATATCAACCCATCCGACACCAATTTACTTAACAAACGCTGAGCCGTTTGAATAGCAATTCCGTATTTCCCTGCCAACTCTTTGGTCGACATTAGTTTTTCACCTGTTTTTAACTCGCCAGATTGAATCTTGTTGCGAATATCGTCAAACAACTCTCTTTTTTTCTGTAATACTGTAATTTTCATTTTATCACCTCGGTTTCTAATTAAATCGTATAGGAAATTGTATTTTAAAAGGCTCATAAGCCAGAGTCTTTTACTACTTTAATAAAATATTCTATTATTATTCTACATTGTTTTGCGGTAAATGCAAGAAGTGTTAAAAAAAGTGCCAACAAGACTTGATATTCCACTGTTTTATGATATCATATTAGAATAATATGAGAATTTATCGATACAGAAAATGCTTTCTGAGGAGGGGAGGGGCGGAATCTCAGGATGAGGCAATTTCAAAACCACGAAAATGATATCTCAAGTTCTGTAGTTCAGAAATGAGGAGAGTTAAATAATGCAAAACAAACTTGTTGACGACTTGCGTCGGACGGGGATTCAAGAAGGCGACCGGATATTTGTCCATTCCTCATTCAAAAAGATAGGCCTTTCAGACGGAGATCCGGCGGCTGTTGTGGCGGCGTTGCAGCAGGCGGTGGGAGCGAATGGGACGCTTGGCATGCCTGTTTTTCCGTTCTGCTTTTCGCCGGATGCGGCGTTCGATCCTGCGGCATCGCCCAGCAAGGTGGGGGCGGTCACGGAAGTTTTCCGTCAGACCGAAGGAGTGGTCCGGAGCTATTCGCCTTCACATTCGGTCGCGTTCTGGGGTCGGGATGCGGAATATCTGGCGAGCGGTCATGCCGGCATTCCGCCCTACGCGATGCAGGGGCCGTTTGGAAAGCTTTATGATTTGAATTTCAAAATTGTCATGTTGGGATGCGGGCTGGCTCCTAATTCGATGATTCACGCCATCGAGGATTGGGCTGATTTGCCGTATACCGTTCATGCTGTCACAACCTGTTATTGTAAAAGTGAGCCGGACAAGGAAGGACGCCTGTATCACAGGATGCCGGTGGGACACCGTGATTTCTATATCGGAGGCGAGGCTTCGCTGGAATGCAAATACGCGAAAGTGATCCGGCAACACCGAAAGCTGCATTCAGGGACTGTCGGACAGGCACCGACTCACTGGATGTATGCCAGGGATCTGGTGGATGTTTCCATGGCCGAACTGGATCAGCGCCCGGATTTGTTCCTTTGCGACAAACCGGAATGTTCCAGCTGTGTGTCAAATAAGGATGAATTGAAAGTCTGGCAACGGAACGGAGGGGGGTGCTGGGACTGGGTGCGGCTGGGACGGGCCAGGGTCTGTATCACGCCCGGCGTGGATACATGGTCGAATCATGGCATGGGGGCCGGGGTCTTGTGCGAGGGCGTGTTGGATGATCTGTATGCCCGTGTCTTTCTGTTCCGTAAAGGATTTCGGAAATGGGTCATCGTAACCGCAGATCTGCTGCAGATGCCGCTGGATGTGACGGATATGATAAAGGCGCGCATCAGCAAACGGAATCATATTTCCCCGGAAGATGTTTCCATCTGCAGTTCACATACCCATTATGGCCCATCCATTGGCGCCAAGCATATCTGGAAGAAATCTGATATTCGGGATCATGCTTATGTGGAGACATTGGCGGCCAAAATCTCCGGTGCGGTATATGAAGCTGCCAAGGAATGCATCCCGGTGTCCATGCGGTTTGAAAAAAAACAGGTTGATATTGGCGGCATTAACCGCCGTATCCGTATGCCTGATGGCGGTTATACGTATTTCACAGATCCGGCTCAGACGCCGAACGGTCCGGCGGCCAAGGAATTTGGCATGATTTTCTTTTTCGATCTGTCTGGACAGCTGGTGGGCGGACTCGGTCATTATTCCTGCCATCCGATTTTTACCCCCTCCCATCTGCGTAAGATCACCGGCGACTATGCCGGTATTTTTGCGCAGGCTGTTGAAAACGAAGTTGGTGAAGGGTGCGTGGTGGGGTTTCTCCAAGGCACGGTGGGAGATCAAATGCCACTCAAGTATTGCAGCAGTTATGAACTGGCCAGGGAAGCGGGAAAAACATTGGCCTGTCATTTTTTGAGTGCGAGCCGTAATCGGGAGTCAAAGCCTTTGAAAAACGTGGTTTTCCGCACTGAACTCCATAAGGTCAGACTCACGACAAAGCGGAATCTGAAGACACCGATTCAGGGAATCCGGATTGGCGATGTGGGTATTGGCATGATTGGTGGCGAGTTGTTTTATGAACTGGCCAAACCGTTTGAAAAGGCTGTCGGTCATAATTCTCTTCTGGTTAGCGTGGCTAACGACGAACTGGGATATCTTCCGACACGCGAGGCGTTCAAGCATCCAACCTACGAGGTTGTAGGCTGTAAGAATTGGATGGGCGGTAAAGCGGGAGTAGGCGAGGAATTGATTCAGGTCTGCGCCGGGTTAGTCCGCAGGGCATGTACCGCAGGTAGCGGCTTCTATTGAGCGATGGAAGAGCGTTTAAGAAAAACGGAAGGAGGCTTATAGTCAAAAATAGGGATTTTAGGGGAAAAATTCGGATTTTCGGAAATTCTTAACAAAAACAATAGATAGCCAATTAAAAAAACTCTGAAGAATTCAGAGTTTTGAAATCGGGAGCACCAAGAAAAATGGACTTCAGAAAATCTGGAGTTTGGAAGCTGGTTCAATTAAATGGAGGTGTTTATGAGAGGCAAATCTTATCATAGGGAAAAACTGCGGAATCCTTCTGGAATTACTCGCAAGTGGTTCAGTTTAATTGAACTCCTGGTTGTAATTGCGATTATCGCAATTCTCGCCGGAATGCTCCTGCCAGCGCTCAAAAATGCAAAGGGGATGGCTCAGGCCAGTGTGTGCTTAAGCAACATGAAACAATGTAATCTGGGTTTCATAAGTTATGCCAGTGATTGGAACGATTATATTCCAGCGTTCCGTACTGTTGATTCCGTGAACCGCGCGTGGTATTTCTATATGACACATGATCCTTATGTGATTTCATCCGATCGGCGCAAGGAATATATTAAAGCGTTTAATACAAACGGCTATTCTGCCCAGGCTGCGGACTCTTCTGCATATTCAGTGAATAGAAAACAGGCAGGCATTCTTGCATGCCCGTCTGTTGTTGTGGAATATAAGAATTATGTTTTGGATTATGGAATGAATTACTATTTACGGGAATGGGGAGGGGTAAATTACTCTTCTGATACTTCCATGTATGGTTTTGTTAAACTTCCCGCTATTAAAAAGACTTCCCAGGCTATCCTTTTGAGCGAATCGAATGATTCGTATTTTGTGGCATATACAGACACGGCTTTAGGTTCAAATGTGTCTTTCAGGCACAATTATAAGGCAAATGCACTCTATGTGGACGGTCATGGTGATTCACATGGAATACATGGTTTGCAGCTTAGATTGCCGTATAACGAGAGACCGTAATGCCGATAATAATCTTCAAAATAAACAAGATAAAAGGAGCAGACGATGAAAACAGACAAGGGGGGGCGGTTTTTCAGATTTTTAGCAATGCTTGGACTTGCAATGCTTTTAACGGTGACGGCGACGGCCCAAGGAATCAAAGAAAGGATAGTGTTTTACGATGAAACTACGACGGTCAATTATGCCGGGAACGTAAAGTTGGCGGTTGAATACTTTACTGCTCAAGGTTTCAAGCAGATGGACACGGTTCAGTTATTACAGTGGCTTAAAGAGAAGATCGCTGCAAAAACATGTGTTAATACCGTAGTCCTTCAAGTAAGCGATGTGATGCAGAAGGCGCTCGTTGAGCCTTGGGATAAAACGTCTCTGCTTTACAGATACTGCGAAGAGGGTGGGCGCTGGGTGGCGCCTACAGGAAATGCACTTTATGCATTTGAATCGCCGGAAGATATTACGCCATTGCTGCGTTTTGATTACAGAACGAATATTTTTGGCATCCGCTTTGTTTACGGACTAACAGGTGTCGGCAGAGAACTGACCGATAGGGGAAAAAAATGGTGTCTGGACGCAAACAACAAGAAATGGCTTTCTGTATTACAAGCTGGTGTCCTGGCGGCTGATGTTATTCCACTGGTACAGAGCACTGACGGAAAAGTTGCATTCATTTGGCAAAAAAATGTCAATCCTGCTTTTCCGGACTCCGGGCTTGTTGGGTGTACTCTAAATCCAGCTTTTTCCGGGACAGGTTTGACAAATCTGAACCGGAATGTTTCCGGAACAACAATTGAAATGATCTATCAGCTTTGTGTTTTTTCAGGTGAATCTACTCCGATGGTTCCTCTAAAGGATTGGCGAAAGAAGAATATAGTTGCGCCGGATTCTGAAATCAGTTTCGTAATGGAGTGCGGCGGTATCCCCCGGAAAGCATATCAGCGCGGTGAGACGATACCGCTTCGGGTAAAAATTAGCGAAAATCTTAAAGGGCAGGAAGTGCTAATTGTATTGAGAAGCGGGGCTGAGAAAATATGGAAAAGCCATATCCCTGTTGATGGCAATAAAACAGCGGACACGATGATTAAAATTGAAACCACAAGTTTTCGATGCGGCGAATATGCACTTGAAGCCGTAATATCCGGCAAAAAATTAGTGGAAACAATGATTTACATTTGCCCTGCGCGACGCAATAATCCTTTCCCTCTATTTATCTGCAAAGGAACGAGGGCGAATCCATTCAAGGAAAAAACGGCACAGGGGTATTGTCGAGAAAATAATATAAATCCTTCGATATTTGACTTGAGTTTATGGGAGGGAGCCGCTAATGATGCCGTGAGGGCACAGCAATTTGGAGAAGCCCTTGATTTACTGCTTCAGAATAACCTTATGGCAAACGCCAGAATTTCAGGCTATAGGCTTTTTACAACAAATCAAGATGAAAAACTAGTGTTATATGACGGTTCCCTTCATGCACATGGGCAGGGTATAGGAATGCAGGCGAAAAGCATTCGAGCATTTGTAGAAAATTACCTCGAAGATTTTTTGGGCAACTGCAAAAAGCAGGTTGAGTTACTACGGCAAACCCAATCGCCAGCCATAGTGCCGTATTTTTATATCAATGATGATGCAAGTATGTTCTGTAATTATGACTTCAACCCCTTAACGCTTGCCGAATTTCAGAAGCGGACCGGATTGACGAGGACTTCTTTACCGGAACTTGTCAGGATAAAGGAAGGCAACAATGTATTTATTCCGCAGGTTGAACCGGGGGTGGTCAAGGATGACCATCCCTGGCTGCAATATTTCAGATACCATTGCAACAATTACGACAAAGCGGGGGCCGCAGAAGTTGCGAGTATTCTCAATGCCTGGCCGGGAAGTCTCATCGCCGATACCGGTTGCGCGGCAGGGCCATTGTATGTGCCAAGAGGTTTTTATGCGCCGCTGTCGCACAAATCATTTAACACAACAGGGTTTTATGGTGCCGGTGTATGGCCAAGGAGTGCCAGTTTCAATATAGAAGCTTCGAGACTGGGTAATCGTAATAAACCACTAGCCTTGAACTCTGGTCAATCCTATACTTCCTTTGGCGCAGTAAACCAAAAAGCACAACTGTGGAGGGTTTTATCAGAAGCGCCTACGTACGTTTTTTTATGGAATCTTGATAATAAAAACCAGCTTGATAAGGAGTGGGGAGTTGAACAGGATGCGGATACATGGCTTGGCACAAAAGCAGTGGGCGGGAGAATTGCGGGGATAGCGGAATTTATGAAACTCCAGAAAACAACAGCCAGGAATGGGGCTTTGCTTTACAGTCTGGCGCAAAACTGCTTTAACACGAACAATAAGAATTTTCAAAATTATGCAATGACAACAGCGCTTGAAAATTTCCGAATAGCCGGCGCTGCAATTGAACTCCTCAGTACTGAGGAAATTATGGAAGGACGCCTGTCTGCATACAAGGTCGTTTTTATCAATCAACATCAATGGATTTCCGAAGGTGAAAAGAAAGCCTTGGAGGAATATATAGTCAAAGGCGGCGCGGTTGTTGTCGACGCCAATACCACGATAGAAATTAAAGGCGCCATAAAAGCCGACGGGCCTTTTGGCGAAGGCATAAATGACAGTGCCAGGGCAGACCGTGTCGCACTCTGCAGTCAGTATGTGGGAAAATATCTTCCGGCTTCTATCGTCCAGTCACCAGATCACACATCCATAATCAGTGTAAATGCAGTCGGGAATACACCTCTCGTCTGGGTTATTGACCCCGGAACAGAGATAGAAAACAAAGAATACGGAAAGGCCATGAATGACAGTTGGGATTCGGGCGTATATAAATATTTGAAAGAAAAAAGTGCAAGCGAACCTTTCCGGGACAAGACCATTTCTGTTGAAGGTGGTTATGTCGCCTATGATTTATGGGCGCATGGAGAAATCGCACTAAAAAGCGAGCCGTCCGGACGGAATTCCGGGGTGGTGTCGGTGGAATTTCTGGGCGCAACTCCGGTAGTTCTCCTCAAGGATAAAATAAATGACGTTACCGTTCAGACTTCAAATGAGAAGAACATCTGCGGAGACACCGTAACATGCGAATTTGTACTACAATCCGAAAGGAAAGTTACTGTCAAGGGGATCGTGCCGGCGCAGGTTACCGTATATGCTCCCGACGGGAAGGAGGCGTGGGAGTACGGAGGCAATGCGCTGTTTGAAGACGGTGTATTGACGGTTCGGGTGAATACCGCCGTAAATGATGCTGTGGGGAATTATAAGGTTATGGTGAAAGAACTGTGTTCCGGAAAAAGTGCGGAAACGGTGTTTATACTGCAAGGTTCAGGCGCGGGGAAATGATTGAAGAAGAGGGCATCTCGTTATAAAACACTTTATAAATTAAGGATTTATAGTCATGTTGGAATATTGTCCTCGTTACGCTTATGTGAATGATTTCACTCTTATTCAGAAGGATGGTGTTTTTCATCTCTTTCATATTACAGGAGAAAGAAAAAAATATTCATGCGGTTTGGTGGACGCAAAAGACCATGTTGGTCATGCCGTTTCCACTAATCTTGTAAATTGGGACGAGCAGCCTGTCGTAAAGGGTTTATCCGGTGCATGTTTCTGCATCAGGCACAGCGGGCGCTATGCCATTATGTGCAGAGTCAACAAAATTTCGTGGTCTGATGATTTGCTGGACTGGAGCGAGCCTGCAACGGTCAATTACAATTATGACGAGTGGAAGGAAGTTTATGAAACACCGGAGGCAAGAAACATTGAAAAGGGTGTTTATTTTTCTCCTCGCGACCCCTTTGTCTGGCATGATGAACTCAACAACCGTTTTTTGATGTTTTTTTGTACGCGCGTTTCTTACGGGGAGATTTTCACCAGGGGTTGCGTCGGACTGGCTGAATCAAAGGACTTGTCCAACTGGAAACTGCTGCCTCCGGCGTTTGGGCCGGGTTTGCATTTTTATCCTGAATCACCACATGTGGTCGATCTCAACGGCAAGTATCATATGTTCTATCATTTGAGTTCTGAATACGGACTTCGGCATGCCGTTTCGGAAAAACTGGAAGGCCCGTATGAAGAACTTGAAAACATGGATATCCTGCCAGGGTATATCGGTGCTTCGGAGACATTGAAGGTTGACGGCAAGTGGTATTTCCTTGGAAGAATGCTGGAGCGTACGGAATATGCCAATAAAAACCGGCTCTGCCAGAAAAGCCTGAGTTTGCCTCTGCTTCTTGAAACCGGCAGCAATGACCAAGTAATATTCAAGGCGTTGCCCGTTCTAAAAGATTTCCGCGGGGAATGCCTATTCTGTTCCGGAAGAAATAAGATAAATGAGTTCTGGCGCGTTGAAAGCGGCGACTGGCGAATTAATAAAAGTCCTGCCATGGCGGCAAATCAGCATCAGCCAATACCGGAAAATTCTTTTTTCGGGTCTGCCAATTTTATGCCCGGAATGGCTTCTCTCAATCAGCCATGCCGCAATCTTGACATGGAATTCGACTTGCAGATACCGTCTTTTAATGGAAATGACTGCCACCAGCGTGGAGGCTTTATGTTTGACGGAATCACATTCAACCTTGATCTTTTCCAGAAAGCGTTGTTTTGCCAGGATGCCGACAGGAACATTCTTGCGTTCAAAGTCCTTCCCTACGTCAAAAACGACAGATATTATCATTTTCGGGTGTTCAGGAATGACAACATGACCCAGATCTTTATGGACGATGAATTGCTCATGTACTTGCCTGCATACAGTGACGGCAATGGAAGAATTGCTTTTGTTGTAGATCACGGAGATGTGATTATTAAAGACGTGTCAATATGGAGGCTCAAAACTGAAGATTACAGAGGTTTCACGCCAGATGACGCTCAAGGGAGAATCATGAATGGAATTGTCTATTAGCCGCAGATCGTAAGTTAGTGGCAATTGCGTAGGGAGCCAGACAAATGAAAGGATTCGTCCATATCAATGTATTACTTTGGGGATTTGGAAAAGGAAAAGGCTCAAGATGAATAAGATAAACGGAGAAAACATGATAACTAATGAAGAAATCACTAAACTCTGGGCCGGAAAGAATTATTTTCAGCCCGCAATCTGTCGAAGCGGGGATGGGATATTGTTCATGACGCTGCAGGAGCTGTTTGCCGCCGACACCTTTGGATCGCCGAGTTGTTCGTTCTCCACCGATGACGGGCTTACCTGGAGCGAACCGGAAGTTATTGATGCATTCAGGACAACCCGTTTTGACGATGGCAAAGAAGAGACAATTGCCGATGTACGCCCCTACTTCCATCCGAAAAGCGGAATGATAATCGTGATCGGGTGCAATACTTGGCACCATCGCGGAGATGATGGCTTATTAAGGCACGGCGAGGGAAAGGGGATCAAGAAGGAAAAACAGTATCCAGTATATGCGGTACGAGACGCCGGGGGTAAGTGGTCAGAACGCAAATTATTGGCGCATTCTTTTTTTACCGACTGTTCTGACTGTCGGACGGCCAATTTTCAGCTGGTGATTGAGCCTGGTGGTGATTTACTGATTCCGGTCTACTTCAACCTGCCGGGAAAGAATATCTATTCCGTCTGTGTGGTAAGGTGCTCCTTTGACGGAGGCGTTCTCGCAATTAAAAAAATCAGCGATGTTCTTTCGCTCGAAATCGGCAGGGGGCTCATCGAGCCGTCGTTGTGCTGTTTTCAGGGGAAGTATCACCTGACCATTCGTGCCGAGGATGGACACGGTTATCACTCCACGTCGTCTGACGGATTGAGTTGGGGCGGCTTAACACCGTGGAGCTGGGACAATGGGCAGGCGTTGGTTACGTCTTCCACCCAGCAGCATTGGCTGGTCGCCGGTAGCCATCTCTATTTATTTTATGTGCGCAAGGACAAGACCAACGAAAATGTTGTCCGTTGGCGGACACCTCTTTTTATGTCAGAAGTTGATCCAATACGCGGGTGTCTGATAAAAGACTCTGAAGAAATCGTGTTTCCTCTGTTAAAGATCGACGCTAAACCAAATTCCATGGGCAATTTTCATGTCGCACTCATCGAGAATGGCACGGCTTTGGTATCAGAGGCTCCTTTGTGGCTGCAGATTGAATATGGGGCGAAGCGTGAGGATGATCGGCTTGTGGGTATTTACTCTGAAGTTTGGATAAAGAAAATCATATATAGGGACAGACAATGAAAAACAAAATATCCGGAAACGACTCCATGTCCGGGGACGGCAACGCAAGTGGCGTCGGTACAACGATACGCAGATGGAATGAATGCGAAGACTGGGTGGAGTTTGTAACCACGCGCGAACTTGCCCGCACGATTGAAGGTGACTACGAGGCGTTGGTCAATTTCGGCGGTCCGGGCGGGGCGACACCATATTACTTCTATGTACGTGTCCGGGATGATGCCGAAAATGTTATTTCAGATGTGACGGTCGAGGGAGTCGCATTTGAGGCTTCACAGGGGGAAATCGCTGTCAAGGGAACACCTCCCGGTTTTCGCTGGATATATCTCGGCCTGGTGAAAACGGAAAGGAATTATCGCCGCGTGACACTGTGCGCACCGAGGGGATTGTACGGTTTTGACCGTCTCTGTGTTCTCCAGATACCCCGTCGGCTTGAATCCGGTGAAATAGAACGGCGAATTTCACGTGACGGGATGCCGAAGGAGCCGCTGAGCGGTGTGCCTCTTGGCGGCGTGGGCGCCGGGAAGATTGAGTTTTGCCGCGACGGACTTTTTCGGAACATCACCATCAATGGAAATATTGATACGCCGATCCTTCGTAGCGAGGGGACGTTTTTTGCGGTGCGCGCGGAGTGTGGCAGGAAGTCCCTTGGCCGCATCGTTTCCAGCGAACACATGCACGGTCTTGCACCGTTTGAATCGCTTTCGTTCATCGGTTGTTATCCGAAAGCGACGCTTACAGCCACCGACCGTTTTTTTCCGCTCAACGTGATAGTCCAGGCAAGCGGGGCAGTCATCCCGCGAAATGTGAGGGACTCATCGCTTCCGGCGGCACTTTTCCGCGTCCGGCTCACCGCAAAAGAAGCGCCGGTAAAAGCCACAGTGGCGTTCAGCATGGAGAATTTTCTCGGCTGCGGCGGTTCGGTGGCAAAAGTCGGACAGCGAGTGTCATTTGACGAGGGATACTATCATCTCTGGGAGGAGCGTTCCGGCAATGCCGAACGTCAATGGGAATCCGGTGCCGCCCATGGCTTGCGGTTTGACGGAGGCGTCAAGGAGGAAAAACGAACCGAAGGACGATATGTTCTGGCAACAAACGGCAAGGTGCATTCACAGTTGACAGGTTGGAGATATTTGAATGACAATGCCCCGTGGCTGCGCTTCATCGACACCGGCCTCCTGTCGGACACGGATGACACGGCATCGTCCGGGGAAGCCACTGCGGGTGCCATTGCAGTCGAGGTGGAGCTTGCCGCCGGCGAAACGCGGGATATCACTTTTGTCTTCTCATGGCATATGCCGTATTTCTGGCAGGCGAACGATATTGATTACAGTCATTTCTATTGCAACGAATTTGCATCGGCAGATGAAGTGTCCCAGTATGTGTTGCAGAATTTCGCGCGATTAGAGCATGAATCGGAGGAGATGCCTTTGCTGCTTGCGGCATCAACGCTTCCGTCATGGTTCTCGCGATCGCTGTGCAACGATGCGTATATATTTTCAACGGCGACGTGGCTCACCAGGGACGGCCGTTTTTCCGTCAACGAAAGTCCGTCGCATATGTTCGGCTGCATGGGGACCATCGATCAGAAACTGTATGCAAACCATTACAACACCCTTTTTTTTCCGGAACTTGACCGGACGGAGTTGCTTGCCTTTGCCCGAACGCAGGGTGAGAATGGCGGCATACAGCACGATCTCGGCTACGGACATATCGAGCAATCGAAAAAGCCGCACGGCTGGCCAGACCTTTCATCGTCGCTCGTTATCCTGTCCCTGAAACATTATCAGCTTACCGGAGACAAGGAGTATATGGACGAAGTCTATCCCCACCTCGTGAAGGCGCTCGATTATCAGTTTGACATGGATACCGACGGTGATGGCATCGCAAATATCAGCGGCGTGGGAAACACCTTCGACGCTGAAAAATATGAGGGGACAAGTTCCTACCTGGCGACGCTGTGGCTTGCGGCGCTCCGGGCGTTGGAGGAACTTGCCCGCCGACGCGGTGATGCAGCGGTGGGGGAGCGTTGTCGAGCGCGGTTTGCACAGGCGAAAGCAAGCGCCATCGATGAGCTTTGGAACGGCGAGTATTTTGTCAACTATTACGACGCGGCAAACAAACGCCGATGTCCCAACAGTCATTTCTCCCAGCTGGCAGGCGAATTTTTTGCGCGCACTTGCGGGCTGGGACCGCTTTACGGCGATCACTATGTCCGGCAGGCGCTCTCGTCCATGCTGAGGCTCAACTATCACCCCCGTCTGAAGTTCCCCGCAAACGAGGCGACACCGGAAGGGAATATGCCCGTCCGTAAAATGTGGGGGTGGTTGCCGCACGCCCGTGTATTTCTTGCCGGGACACCGTTATATTTCGGCATGGCGGAAAAAGGATGGCACGTGCTTGAACGTCTGGAAAAGGTGATTGCCGATATCAACAATGACAATCGCTGGGATCAGCGTCTCTTCTTTGAGCCGGATACCGGGAGGGAGCATTGGGGACGCTTCTATATGACGGCGGCCGCAACATGGTATGCGTATCAGGCTCTTCTTGGCTATCGCTGGGATAAACCGGAGGGGGTGTTGTCTCTGTGTCCCAATCTCCCGGATGGCATGATGCCGTTCGAGGGGCCGATTTTCCTTCCGGACATGTGGCTCTGGCTTTCGATCAACCGCGACCGTACGCGCATGTCCGTGAAAGTCGTAAAGCGTTTCGGCAATGAACTTCTCGTAAACATGCTGTGCCTTCCGTCCGCTCCCGGTTCCATAGTTGTTGCTGTTGACGACGAGGTTGCCTCGATATGTCAGGCTGCTTCACCGGAGGAGGGCGCTGAGTCGCGCTATCGGTGCAAGATTGATCTGTACAGGAAAACAAGTGTGAAAATAGAGTTCATGTAAGGAAATCAACCTTGCGTCCCATCGCTCTTTGCCGCGCCGCCTCGGAGATTCTCCTTGATTTTGAAATATTCAGCTTGTCGTAGTATCTTCACGCAAACAAGCCATGACAAATTAATATGAAAAATGCGGAGAGGATAGCAATGGAAAATCAGAAGGATGAAGTTGTCATCAGAACCGCTGTTTTCAGCGATTTGAAAAGCATTGTCGAACTGACGGAAAAGGAATTCCGGAGCGCTTCTATTGATGCGAAAGTCGAGGACATGCTCGGGGGTACGCCTTGGATTGAAACAAAAGCGGCGATGCTGAAGAACGAGCTTGAGAAGAATCCCGACGGATGTTTTGTTGCAGTAATGGGCGGGGAAATCGTCGGATATATCACCACGGTCATTGTCAGGATCGCATCCCGCGGAGTTATTGCGAATCTCGCAGTGTCCTCGAAACTTCAGGGCAGGGGCATAGGAAGAAAACTCATAGGCGGTGCGGTTGACTATTTCAGAGGGCTGGGCTTGCGTCAGGCCAAGATAGAAACCCTTGCAAGCAATCAGGCGGGGCTGCATCTCTATCCGTCATTCGGGTTCAGGGAAGTCGAAAGACAAGTCCATTACGTCATGCCGCTTACCCAACCCGGCATAGCCGGAACCAAATCCGAAACTCGAATATCGAAATCCGACTTGTCGGACGAGTCCGAAACAAATTCGAATTTATAAAATTCAAAAATCTTGCGCTCGAAACACAGGATTCAACTTATAAGAGAATAAGAGAAAAGAGATGAATGGATGTTTGGATGACTGTGTTTATTGAGGAACAATTGGAAAATAAATTTTTCTGGAACAGAAAAATTTCCCGTCACGGAAAAATTTAGAGGTTACTCCTTCCAGTACGGCGAGATTTTCCTCAGTGTTTCGATGACCGGGGGGAGTTTTTCAATTATATAGTCAATTTCCTCGTCAGTGTTGAATCTTGAAAGGCTGAAACGGATTGAACCGTGTGCGGCGGTGTACGGGACTCCCATCGCCCGCAGGACATGCGAAGGTTCAAGGCTTCCGGTCGTGCACGCGCTCCCGCTTGACGCGCAGATTCCAAACTGGTTGATCAGCAGGAGAATCGCTTCGCCTTCGATGAATTCAAAACTTATGTTTGTCGTGTTCGGCAGACGGTTTTGCATGTCGCCGTTGATCCGTGTCTTGGGAATTCTTGAAGTGAGTTCCCTTTCAAGCCTGTCCCGGAGTTCTTTCACCTTCGTGTTCTCTGTTTTCATGTTTTTCTGCGCGAGTTCCGCAGCTTTGCCGAGGGCGACAATGCCGGTGACATTCTCGGTGCCGCCCCTGCGGCTGCGCTCCTGGTGTCCGCCGATTATGTAGGGGCGGAACCTGACACCGCGTTTCACGTAGAGGGCGCCTACGCCTTTCGGGGCATGGAGCTTGTGTCCGGAAAGACTGAGCATGTCAATGTTTTCCTTTGAAAGATTAATCGTGATTTTTCCGACAGCCTGCACGGCATCCGTATGGAAGAGGGCGCCGTGCTGATGTGCGATTTCCGCAATTTCATGCACCGGATAGATGTTGCCGGTCTCGTTGTTCGCCCACATGACGGACACGACGGCGGTTTCAGAGTTGACCTCCTGCTTGAGTTTGTCCATGTCAATCCGGCCCATGCCGTCAACAGGGATTTCCTCGACCCTGTATCCTCGTCTGACAAGTTCGGAGCCCAGGTTTTTAACCGCCGGATGTTCGACTTTGCTTATTACGATTTTACGTCTGTCCGGGTTCAGGAAAAGGGCGCTCATGATTGCGGAGTTGTCACTTTCCGTCCCGCAGCTTGTGTAAATGATCTCGGTGGGTTCGCACCCGAGCAGGGAGGCGAGGGATTCCCTGCCTTTCTTGATATGCGAGGCGACTTGTCCGCCAAACGTGTGGATACTCGAAGGATTGCCGTACATTTCACAGAGAAACGGTTTCATCGCCTCGAAAACTTCAGGATCCGTCCGCGTGGTGGCGTTATTGTCAACGTATATCACTTTGTCCATAACTACTTCCTTTTCCTTGGTCTAAGTTTCAAGTGTTAAGTCACAAGTTTTAAGTTGCCGTCACCAGAAAATAATCTCCTGCTTAAAACTTAAAACCTAAAACTTGAAACTGGTTCGTGTTATTTCGTATCCTAATCCGTACATTTTGATATTTCCACGGTCAAGTGAACGATTTCGCTTTGGACGCCTAACATATCCCTGTAATGTTTTAAATCGCGGGGATTGCTTGCGACTATCGAGACAATGCAGGCATACTTGTTCATGCCGACTTTCCATACGTGCAAATCGCTTATGCGTGTGTCGGAATCGGATTCGATGAGGGTTTTTATTTTTCCGGAAACGGAATTGCCGACTTCCCTGTCGAGGAGTATGACCCCGGTTTCCTTCAGCAGGAAATATGTCCATCGTATGACAAGAAAGGCGCCGGCGGCTCCCATTATCGGATCCATCCAGTTCCAGCCCATTAATTTCCCTCCCAGGAGTGCGACGATCGCAAAGACCGATGTCATTGCATCCGCAAGGACATGGATATATGCGGCTTTCAAATTAAGATTTTCGTGTTCATGATGGTGTTC
>JBAYFV010000030.1:0-17865 GCA_041666985.1 Victivallales bacterium | reverse complement strand
CAACCGGCCCCAGAATGAATTTCACATCCCTTTTGAAATGCATTTCTGCGAACTTCGCAACTTTCAGGTAGAACTCCGGAGAATAGTTTTTTTTCGGGCTTCCGCTGCCGGGATGGATGTAGACGGTGTTTTTTGGGAGGAAAGGGTATTCAGGTGTCAGATCCAGGAGATCAACAGTTTCCCTGCAATCAAAATATTTCAAGATTTCACGGATGTGAAATTTTGCCACATGTATCTTTTCCGCAGGGAAAGGTTCTATCGGCGTAAAATCGCAGTTGGAATTCTTTTTCAGGAGTTCTGTGGTTTTTCTTGCATCTTTCAACCACAGGACCCCTTTTTCAGGTTTGCCGAGTTTCGGAGGAACTATTCCGTTTTCAAAGAAATCCGGCATGACGGCTGAATCAGCGTCATGGAATTCTTCCAGGATTCCAAGTTTAATTGCGAGTTTCATGTATTCCGGCCGTCCGAGCCCGAAGAATTTATATTCCGGAAAATGTTTTTTCAGCAGTAGGATAGCCGGCCAGGTCAGGATGAAATCCCCGAGCGCCCCGCGATGACAGATCAGAAAGGTTTTGTTATTGTTCTTCATCTTTATTGATTTGAGTAGTCCAGCGCTCTCCGGGTGCGGAAGTTTTGAGCCTCTCGCGGAGAGAGATGGAGTACTTGTGAATTCAAAATACCCAGCTTAACGGATGCCTTTTTCACGAGCAGTTTCAAGCCTTCTCAAAGATCCGAGGAATTCATCATGACTGCGGCGATGACAAGGTAGCAGACGGTGTAAACCGCAAGGAATATCCCGTCTCCCGCCATTGAATCCCACATGATGTCCTGGGCCATGGTATACTTCCAGATCATGATATAGCGTGTCGGCAAAAAACGCTGAATGTTTTCCATGAATGGGAGAACCCCCAGGATATAGCTTATAAAGTAAATCCCAAGCGGAACAACAACCGCCATGGCCATTCCCCTGAATATGACAGAGAACATAAGAAACATGGCCGTTATGGAAATCAATGCATACCCCGCAAAAAAATATGAAAGGAAAAGCCTCTGGAAAGCCACATCTCCGCTCATTATGAAAACCTCGGAACCTTTGCCGAGAAAAGCGGGACCGAAAATCAGTATGTCGCCTTTGTATCCGAATATGAATGCCCCCGTGGCATAGCTGACAACAAGCATCAGTCCGAGCAGGGCATAGGAATAAACTGAAAGGGAAATAAATTTTGCAAGCACGATGCTGAGTCTCGGAACCGAGCGGAGGGAAACTGTCCGGAGCTGGCCGTTCTGTAATTCACCTGCGAGGGAGCCGGCGGCAAAAATCCCTATCACCATCGGAAGCAGAATATAAATCCCAGGCAGAAGAACTGTCATGGAAAAAGAAATTCCGTTTACCAGCTCCCTTATCATCTGACCCTGATATTTCACCGGCCCGTGATGCGGGTGGTTGATCCGCATGTAAACACCTGCAGCGCAGAGTGCGACCAGCAGCACAATCACCACGAGTCCCGCGTATCCCTGTTTCTGTCTGAACAGTTTTCTCAGCTCAAAATCTGTCAGAAGCAGAATCTGTCCTGTTTTTTCCGGTAAATTCGACAAATATTTCCTCCAAGGTGTCCCTGTGTTTCCCGATTTTCATTATGTCTATTCCCGAGGCAACCAGTTTCCTGTTGAGTTCCGGAATGAATTCCTCCGGGCCTTTCACCAGGAAAACGGCGATCCCCCCATGTGTTTTCTCGTCAGATATCTCAATATTGTTCTCTCTGAAAAAAGCGGATATCCTGTCGGGATCCGGGGTTTTAATTTGAATCCTCGCCTGCCTGCCGACAAGTTCGGAGACTTGCGCCTCGCATATCTTCTCCCCCTTGTCAATGATGGTCACATAATCGCATACCTGCTCGACTTCTGAAAGGAGATGGCTTGAAATGAAAAAAGTTATTCCTCGCTCGGAGCATAATCTTCTTATCAGCTGCCTCACCCCAAGAATCCCGTGCGGATCGAGACCATTGGTAGGCTCATCCAGAAAGATCAGTCTGTTTTCCGGCAGAAGTGCGTTTGCTATGCCAAGCCTCTGTTTCATCCCGTAGGAAAACGCCCCCACCCTTCTATCTTCAACATCCCTGAGTCCGACAGTATCCAGCGCCTCCCTGATTTTATCCTTTCCAATTCTGCCCGAAAGACGCGTAAGATGAAAAAGATTCTCATACGCGGTCATATATTCGAAAAAAGCCGGGGACTCGACGACGGCGCCGATGCTTTTCAGAATCCTGTTCCTTTCCAGAAAAAGGTCTTCCCCGAAAATCTTGACTTCACCGGCGTCAGGCATTGAAAGCCCGAGCAGGATTTTAATGAGCGTGGTCTTCCCTGCGCCGTTAGGGCCGAGGAATCCGTAGACAACTCCCGACTTGACATTCAGGTCGAGGTTCTTCAGGGCCACGAACCTGCCGTAGGATTTCCTTACCCCCCTGACTTTTATGGCGACATCATTCAATTGAAATCTCCAATGACTCTTTTACGCTGCCGTCGGAATATACATAATTTCTGCCTGATTTCCCATGGTAGTTGTTCGCATCGCCCATCATTGGCACTGAAATCTTAAGGTTCAGGATGCCTATTTCAGACTTGTCTATCCTTCTTCCGCTGAGCCATGCGTTCCACTCATAACTGCTTCCATATTTTTCAAAATAGGTTTTACGGCCGTAAATTTTTTCAGAGTCGGAGGGACACTCGAAGATCTTTCCGGACTGCACTTCGAGGGTGTTGTTTATGGATTTCGGATCATCCGGATCTGCACCTATCCGGACTGACATGGGAAGGTAGTCGGCATTGTTCCCCGCATATGTGATCACGGAAATACCCAGCTGGCGGAGATTGCCCAGGCAGTTTGATTTCTTTGCCTTTTCCTTCGCTTTTCCAAGTGCGGGGAAAACCAGGGCGGCGAGAATTGAAATTATCGCAATCACAACGAGGAGCTCGACGATTGTGAAAGCGTTTTCGGCTTTCGGCTTTTGACTTTCAATTTCCATATGAGATGTTCTCTCCGGATTTTCATTGACCTCAAACCCAATCATCCATCAACAATTCGCCACAGGCGAATCCATCCATCCGTCATGCCACGGGATGACTTTGGAGCTTGGAATTTATCCGCTTGTCATTGGATATTCAGTTCCAGAGGGGGCATTCGGGTCACAGCGAATTGAGTCCGGTCATTGTTTCATTCACAAGGGGATCCATCAGATTCCGCTCCTGACTTGTGAACTCGGTATAATAGAAATCCAGCGACCTCTTGAAACGGTTTTTACCTTCAGGGGTGTTCATGTCGGCTTTGATTTTCTCCCTCTCCCTGTTGCTGAGCTTCGAAAATTTTTCCCTGACTTCAGTCACCATCACGGCTATCTTCTCGCGTTTCTGCTCATCACTCATGTTTTTGACTGTTTCCCTTGCCTGATTAAGACGCCCACGCATGATTTCAGTCATGAGTCTTTCACGTGTTTCAGGCTTGAGTCTCTCCATGAGCCTGCGAATTTCGCGGTGCGTCTCCGGATCACCCTTTCCCGGCTCGCCTGCAAGGATGATTCCTTTGATTTCATTGTATTCCCGCTCTTCCGGATCCGGACGCATTACCCCGTAAATCACAAGTCCGGCAAGCAGGAGAGAGACTCCCGCCAGAATAATCAGGCGACGTTTTTTGACTTTGCTTAAACTATCCATAAATATTTGCGCCCAGTCTTCCAATCATGACTGAAACCCTTTTGTGAAGTTATACTGACCGGAATTCCGATTTTCACACCTCAGGGAAAATAACCCGAAGATGTCAAAGTATCAAGGTATCAAGATGAACGTAAGGATTCAGCTTGCAGTCAGGAGATTGGCGTCTCCGGGATTGCGTTCGGGAATACGGTGCCAAAAAGCAGGCAGGACTGTCGGGACGGTAAAGTCATTGCGAATGGAACGAGGACTGGCTGATGCGTCTCTTGTTGGTGTTCACGGTTTCAGCATTTCCCCTGCGTGTTTTGACGCGGCGGTGCCGCCGCCGAGCATTCTGGCTATTTCTGTTTTCCTGGCGGTTCCGCTCATCTCTGCGATTTCAGTGAACGTCCTGCCCTTTGACACGGATTTCTCGACCTTGTAGTGGGTGTCCGCGCATGCCGCAACCTGCGGGAGATGCGAGATGCAGAGGACCTGATGCGAATCTCCGAGCTTCTTGAGTTCCTGTCCGACAATTGCCGCTGTTTCGCCTCCGATATTCACGTCAATCTCGTCAAAAATCAGAACCGGTATCGAATCCGCAGATGCGAGAACTGTCTTCAATGCGAGCATAACACGGGAAATCTCGCCGCTGCTCGCTATTTCGCGAAGCGATTTCTCCTTTTCGCCGGGGTTGGGCGAGAAGACAAAATCTATTTTGTCAAAACCGCCGGAGCCTGGCTCAATCCGGGAAAAGGCGACACTGAAGTCGGAGCGGGTGAATCCGAGTTTGCGAAGTTCGCAGCAGACTTTTTTTGCGAAGTCCGCAGAAATATCCTTTCTTGACTTTGACAGTTCAGTGCATTTCTTCAGAAGCGTCAAGGACAGCTCGTTTTCTTTTTCGGTGTACTGTGTTTTTATTTTCCCGTAGTTTTCAAATTCATCAAGACGCTTCGAGGCTTCTCCGGCGGCTTTCAGAACGTCGGGCAGAGTGGGGCCGTAGCGCCTCTTGAGTGTCTGGATGAGACGCAGACGCTCCTCGATGTCGGCGAACTCCTTTTCGTCCAGTTCAATGTTGTTCGTATAACGCTGAATGTTGTCGGCAAGCTCGTTTGTGTTTTCGGTGAGAGTTTCGCACTGGCGCAGGAACTTCGCCGCCGCATCGGCATCGGCCCTTTCAAAACCCTGGATGACGCGGTAGATGTCGGAGATCCGGTCGGTCAGCGCGCCTTCCGATTCGTTGAGCATTTTGACTGCGGAGTTCGCAGTTTCGAGTATGTCATGGGAGTTTGCGGCAAGACGGTGCCTTGTCACAAGCTCGTCTTCCTCGTCGGCTTTGACTCCGGCCTTCTCTATTTCGGAAAGCATGAAGCGCAGGTGTTCCGCTTCCGACGACGACGGTATTTCCTTCTCAAGGTTTTCGCGCTGTTCCCTGATTTTTTTCAGTTCGCCGTAAATCTCCGAACATCCGGAAATCTTTTTCTCAAGACTGCCGTACCGGTCAAGAAGATCGAGTTGAAGAGACTGTCTGAGCAGTGACTGGTGTTCGTGCGGGCCGTGTGTGTCAATCAGGAGGTTGCCGAGGGATTTGAGTGACTGGAGGGTTGCCGGACTGTCATTCACGAAATTTCTGGAACTTGCGGAGGTAATTATCCTGCGCAACTGGAGTCTGTCGCCCTCAGGGGCTGGAAGTCCGGAGTTTTCAAGAAGTTCCGCTACGGGTTTTGTGCTTGAACCGGAAAGGACGAGGCACATGCTGATTTCGCATGACGAACAGCCTGTCCGTATGACACCCTTGTCGGCCCTTTCGCCGAGCAGCATCGCGATTGCCTCGGTCAGAATGGTTTTGCCGGCGCCGGTTTCACCGGTTATGACATTGAATCCCTCTTTGAATTCAATTTCAGCCTCCTCGATGAGCGCCAGGTTCTTTATCCTTATCCATTCAATCATTGGAAACCGCTTTCCTTATTTCTTCTTCCTTGATCGGGCCGGGGCGCAGTATTCTGAAAGGGCTTGAGCTGGCATCGACAACGGTTGAGGCCGTGCCTGCTTCAATTCTACCTGAATCGACAGTTATATCCGGAAGGATTTCAAGGTTTCTCAGGGCGTCTTCAACTGCCAGAGCCGCAGGTTCCCCGGAAATATTTGCGCTTGTCGCAGCCAGGGGGGAATCAATTTTTTCCATGAGCTTCAGCATGAACGGATGATTTGGAATGCGAAGGCCTGTTGTTCCGCCGTTCCTGTTTTTCACCACGAGAGTCAGGGGCCCCGGGAAGAACTTTTCGGCGATTTTCCTTGCTTCGCCGTCAAATATCAAACCCTCTTCTTCAGCCTGGCCTATTGAGGATGCGAGCATCTGGAAAGGTTTTTCACAACATCTTTTTTTCATTTTAAATATGAGGTCCCTGGCTTCGGAATCATCCCAGCGGCACATGAATCCATATACTGTTTCCGTGGGAAGAAGCAGGACGGCGCCCCTGCGGTTCAGCATTCCGGCGCATTCACGGGTTATCCGGGATTCGTCTGCGGATGAATTATTTAGACTTAGTTTTTTCATTTACGCGGTTTTTCCGGTCTTTGTGAATTGCGTCAAGGGAGATTAAAAGGTCAATGGCCCTTTGGAGGCATTTGTCGGATTCCTCGCTTCCGGCGGCGCCTGAGAGTTTTTCATAGGCAAGCTGGGGGTACGCGGCAATATTGATAGTGGGGACGACCTGGGACGCCGGAATCTTGGAGAGGAATTTGGGAACCGAGGGAATCAGCAGGCAGCTTCCGGATTTGAGAACTGTTTTTTTCTTGAAGAAGGGATAACCCGCAGTGCCGGATCCCGATATGAGGCACTGTCCGTTTTCCAGCATCAGCCTGGCAAAGATTTCAGCGGCGCCTTTAGTCTTGTTTCCGACAAGCATGATGACCGGGATATTAAGGGTTCTTTTGGGGATTTCGATGTTTTCAGCCCTCGGTACTTTTTCGGGCGGACAGAAAAGGGCAAGGGTCCTGATGCAGCTTTCATAATCGTATCCCTGGCAGTCCCTGATGTCGATTATCAGTCCGACGGGCCTGTTTGCGAGTCTCGCACTGCTCCCGCAGTCGTCTTTGAATTTTGCGAAAGTCGCAGGATTGAATTCGTCAATTCTCGTATAAAGCACTTTTTGCGATGAGATTATTATCGCCGGACATGGAGCCGAGTCCTTTTTAACATCGTCCTGTGTCGAGGATGCGGTTTCAGGGCTGAGATATTCTATTCCCGAGTTGAGGGCCGACACCAGGGCTTTAAGGATTTTCTCCTCATCGTCCGAATCGTATCTGGTTATCGCCGTCGGATAATTATTTTCAACCTCCGCAATTATCTCGTTTATTTTGCGCAATATCTCTTTGCGGAAGGCGGTGGCTTTGCCGAGGAGTTCGTCGCCGTTGGTTTTATGTTCGGGATCGGGCGCAGTCTGATCTTCGGCGTGTGCCGGAGCCTGAACGGATCCGGCGGCGGCGGGTTTCACCGGTTCTGCTAAAACAGAAATTGAAAAAAACAGAATCAGGCAGAGCGCAAAATTCTTCATATGGGAATACTGCCGGCTTTTAATGTTTCCTGAAGTTCGGCATCGGCGGCCATGACTTTTTCAGTTTGTCTTTTCCGGAAATCTTTCAGTTTTCCGGAAAGCGGGGGATCTGAAAGCGCAAGAATTGAAACTGCCAGAAGCGCGGCGTTGTCTGCTCCGGACTTGCCGGAAGTGACAGTTGCGACGGGAATCCCGGGAGGCATCTGCACCATTGCGAGAAGGGCGTCCAATCCGTTGAAGGGCTCGCATGCCACGGGTATCCCTATTACAGGCAGAGTGGTATAGGAGGCGATGACTCCGGCGAGGTGCGCCGCCATTCCGGCCGCACAGATAATCACTTTTATGCCGTTCTTCTCGGCTTCAGATGCAAACCTCCCGGCTTCCACTGGTGTCCTGTGCGCGGAAATCACCCTTGCAGTGTACGGCACTCCGAAATCCCCCAGCAGTTCAAATGTTTTTTTGAGATTGGGAAGATCGCTTTTGCTTCCCATCACAATTGCAACCTGCGCATTCATCTTCATTTTCATGTTCACATTTTCCTCCGGAGCCGTTTGTTATTCCTGATTCATCTGGAATATAATCTGATAAGAGCCAATTGCAAAAACCTTAATCTGAACCAGCCTTTTCGCGGCGGCTCCAGTTAAGCCCGCGAGGGCTGTTCCTTATGTTTGAGCTGGTTGCAAAATTCAAAATTTAACGGAGCGGCGGGTTTTCCAGCCCGCCAAATCTTAACTCAAACGGCGGCGCCCCCCGTTGGTTTTGCTTCAGCAAGAGGCGATTTTGAAATTGCCTCGTTTAATTTAGCATTTTACAAGACTTTGTGACTCTGTGCCTTTGCGCCCCGGTGGCTTTGTGCGGGTGTTCCAGGTTCTGGGGTTGTGTTCGGGCGCAACGGTTTTCCAATAAAAACCGGAAAATCTCACACGTGTGAGATTGACAAGCAAATGTTTGGGTTTATAATAATGATGGAATCTCACACGTATGAGGTGTGCTGGAACGGGGCGGGATAAATGGATGACTGGATGGATTGCCGGGTTTGAATTCAAAAGAATATTGAAGATGTACTCTTGAATGCAAGTATTGAAAAAGTCGTCTTGCAAATTTGCCACAGGATCGCCATGCGTCTATGTCTTTGATACGCAAGCATCCATGTGGCTATAGAGGCTGAAAGAAGAACCAATGGTTACACAGAAAACAATAGCAAAAAAACTTGGGGTGTCGCCTTCGCTGGTTTCAAGGGCCCTGTGCGGAACGGCGGGCGATATCGGGGCTTCGGAAAAAACCGTGCTCAGAATCCGAAGGGAGGCGAAACTCCTGAACTATGCCCCCAACGCGGCCGCCCTGACCCTGCGCGGTTCCAAGTCAATGACCATCGGAGTGGTGATACGGGATTTCGACGACCCTTTTTTCGGCAGCATGACCGGGGAACTTCAACGTCTGTCCCGTGAAAGGGGGTTTTCCCTGCTGCTGACAGGTTTCGACAACGAGCGGAACCAGATGGACACGTCAACCCTGCTCAGATACCATCTTGACGCCCTGATTATCTGCGGCAGCGACACATGCGCCCCCTGGATCAGGCCGTTCCTGAAAAAGGGTCTTCCAATAGTCCAGATCGGTTCGGGTGAAACATATCCCGGAATCAACCGGGTTGAGATGGACGAGGAATGCGGAGTCGCCCTGCTTCTGGAATATCTGCGCTCCCTCGGACACGGGGATGTCGGATTCATAGGCGAAAACACCGGTTCACACAAACGCAGGAGGCAGATTGTTTCGGCGCTGATGAAAAAGACGGGATTGAAAGTCAGACCGGCTCTGACAGTATCCGTTCCGTCCGGGAAGAATTCCGGCATTACGGCAATGAAGACATTGCTGAGGAGAGCCGGGAAAAACATGCCGACCGCAGTGATATCCGCAGACGACAGCATGGCACAGGGCGGACTCAGGGCCATTCATGATCTCGGGCTGTCCGTTCCCGGGGATATTTCCCTGACCGGCATTGACGACATTCCGTCGGCAAGCCTGATGATACCGTCCCTGACCACCATCAGAACGCCTGTTGGAATGATGGTGCGCGCCGCGTTCGAACTTGTAATTGAAAAGGCCGCCACCGGCGGAAATGCGACTGTCTTGAAATTTAAACCCGAAATCGCCGTCAGGGAATCCTGTTCTAACATCCGGATCTCTGATGCAGAGGCGCTGTCAAAAATATTATGATTAACCACAGAGGCACAGAGGTGTTTTAATGATGAAGAATGAATGCGCACCAATACCTGATGAAATAAACGTAATTTCAAAGGCTATTATCTATAAAATCTCTGTGCCTTTGTGTCTCTGTGGTTAATTTCTAATTCATATAACCTTAAAAATGGAGAGGGAAAAATGGGGAAAGACCTGAAGATTGATGTCTGTATCGTCGGAGGGGGAATGATCACGAACGATCTGATTCTTCCGTCCGTGTACCACCTGCAGAGAATCGGCGTTGCCGGAAAAATAAGCATCTGCGCCCTGAACAACGGACCGCTCAGGGAACTGAAGAACAATGCGGAAATAAAAGAGGCTTTCCCGGGACAGGACTTTGAGCCTTATCCGTCGTTTGACAACCCTGCAGACAGGAAGTTCCCCGATCTCTTCAAGAAGACCCTGTCTGAAATGCCGCCGCGCCAGGCGGTGATTGTCGCGGTGCCGGACCAGTTCCATTATGACATCGTGATGGAGGCGCTGAAATACAACCAGCATGTCCTCTGTGTAAAACCGCTGGTGCTGAAACAGACACAGGCGGCGGAGATAGAAAAGCTGGCGTTGAAGAAGGGGCTCTTTGTCGGGATAGAGTATCACAAGCGTTTCGATCGCCGCGCCCTGCTGGCCAAAAGACAGTACAGCCAGGGGCATTTCGGCGAATTCGCCATGGGCGAGGCGAAGATGATAGAACCCTACTACTACCGTCACTCCAATTTCCAGAACTGGTTCACGGCGGATCAGACCGATCCTTTCGTATATGTCGGATGTCATTACGTGGATCTGGTTTATTTCATCACCGGCCTTAAACCTGTCGAGATATCGGTTTCCGGGATAAAAGGGAAGTTCCCGAACGGGAATGAAGGCTTCATGTGGGCGAACGGGAGGGTGCGCTATGAAAACGGCGCCGTGCTTTCGGTGATTGACGGTCTGGGATATCCCGATGCGGCAGCGGGAAGCAACGACCAGTGCCTTGTGATGTATTGCGAAGGGAAAGGGAAGACCGGATTGATCGAGCATGACGATCAGTACAGGGGTGTGAGGCATACCTATCTTGAGGGAATAGGCTGCGCCGGCTCGATGTATAATTATGTCAGCCCGGACTTCTACAGGCTTGTTCCATGGGAGGGAAAAGGGTTCAAGCCTGTCGGCTACGGGTACGATTCTGTTGCCGCAAGCATCGAGAGGATGCATAAGATAGAAACGGAGACCGCCGGGCTTGAAGCGTCGGAATCCCTGAAGGCCCGCCAGGCTCTTATCAAGGAAACGGACGAAAGGGGCATCATCGCAACTCCTGCAAACAGCTTCATCAACGAACTTGTGGTCGAAGCCGCCAGGCTGTCCATCATGAATGACGGAGAATGGGCGAAAATAACCTACGGGAAAAACCCGACGGTGAAATTAAGGAACAGTTGAACTGAAGCGGCACAGGCGCTTGTCCCGCCGGATGAACGGGATTTTGCCTGCGGCCTTTAATCTAATATTCCAATAGAATTGAATAAACAACAAGGAGGAAAACATGGCTACTTACGATTTGACACCGGTGAAAGTGAAAAAAGTGGAGACGAAATACCGCAGCATCCGCACAATGATCCCTGTTCCGGAATCTCTGCCGATATTCGCGGAACTCAGTAAATCCGAACCGAGATCAATGGCGGGCCAGCCTCCGATTGTCTGGCACAGTGCGAAAGACTTCACCGTCTCCGACAAATGGGGCAACCGCTGGATTGACTGGTCCTCTGGCGTGCTGATTGCGAATGCCGGACACGGGCGCAAGGAAATATGCGACAAGCTTAAGGGAATGATAGATCAGGGACTTCTGGCAACCTATGTTTTCGTACACGAGGGGCGCATGGAGCTCACACGCGAGCTGAGGATGCTTTCCCCGGATCCTGAAAAATACCAGGTCTTCCTTCTGAGCACCGGCAGCGAGGCCACCGAAAACTGCATAAAGCTTGCAAAAACATACGGTCTCGAAAAACACGGCCCGTCAAAAAAATACATTGTGAGTTTTGAAAACGCATTTCACGGAAGAACCATGGGTTCACAACTGGCCGGTGGAATGCCGAGACTGAAAAAATGGATCGGCGATCTGGATTCCAGCTTTGTGCAGGTCCCGTTCCCGGACGGATACAAAAACGAGAACACGTCTTTTGATCTCTTCCTGAAAACACTGAAGGACAAAGGTGTCAGTCCTAAAAACATCGCAGGAGTCATTTGCGAATCATATCAGGGGGTCGGCCCTGATTTCCTGCCTGTAGATTACGCCAAAAAACTTGAGGCGTTCTGCCGCGAACATGACATAATCCTCATAATGGATGAAGTTCAGGCCGGGTTCGGACGCAGCGGAAAGATGTTCACCTACCAGCATTACGGGATCAAGCCGGATCTTATCGCCTGCGGCAAGGGAATAAGTTCATCTCTTCCCATTTCAGCGGTGATCGGGCGGACGGACGTAATGTCAATTTATCCTCCCGGCTCCATGACATCTACGCATTCCGCATCCCCTCTCGCAGTAGCCAGCGCTCTTGAGAACCTTAAGATTATCAAGAACGAGAAGCTTGTCGAAAATTCCGCAAGAATGGGCGAAATCATGAATCCGGCCTTGGAGAAAATCCAGAAGGAACACTCCAGCTTCCTCGGATGTTTCCACGGCAAAGGCCTCGTCGCCGGAATTCAGGTCGTGAAACCCGGAACGAAAACGCCGGATCCGGAAATGGCGCAGAAGATCAATGTGGCCTGTCTTCAGAAGGGACTCCTGATGTTCGCTCCTGTCGGAATAGCAGGAGAATGCGTCAAGATCGCACCTCCCCTCTGCATTACGGAGGATGCATTGAGGGAATCCCTCGAAGTATTCAAAGAGGCGATTGAAGAGCTTTCATGATTTGAAATATACTCCACACGTGTGAAGATTTAACTTTTGGTTGCGAAGATTTTGAGGATTGGCTTGCATTCGTAGAGGCTTCCGATATCCCCGGTATCGGAAGCCCTCGATGAATGCGAATACAAACTCGAAAGATCGCAAACGCATGGCGGCGAGAATCCTGCGTCCGTATTTTCCCGATCCTCCTTCGGACGGGTATCCTAGCCCGTCAGTCGGATCGGGAAAACCAATCCGTTCCGCAATCTGGCTCGCCATCACTACCGGTAAATATTACTTTTTTTTGCATCATTTTAAGATTCTGCGATTTTTGCAAAAAAAAAACCGGAAGGCTTTTGACCTTCCGGTTCTGAAAAAACTAATTTAAAAGATTAGTAGCGTTTTTTCCCGCCACCGAATCCACCACGGCTTCCGCCGCGATCTCCGCCGCCGAATCCACCGCCGCGGCTTGCACCACCACCAAAACCGCCACTGTCGCGCTGGGGTTTAGGGCGTGCTTCGTTAACAGTGATGGCTCTTCCGCCAATCTGACTGCCGTTAAGCGCCTTGATTGCTTCCTGAGCCTGTTCGGCTTTCGGCATTTCTACAAACCCGAAACCTTTTGAGCGACCTGTTTCGCGATCCATGATAACTCTCGCGGATTCGATTTCTCCGTGAGCCTGGAATGCGGATTTAAGGTCTTCGTCGGTTACCTCGTAGGCAAGATTGCCAACATAAAGATTCATTTTTCTCTTCCTTCTATCGTCGCCATAATTCACTTTTCTTCGAAGATCTGTCCATGGCGTTACGACATTTCTCGAGGTGCCTTTTTACGGCAGACACCACAATAACCGCAGGCAGCAAACCAGCCACCTTTTCTACGTCAACATCAAAATATAGTCCCCGATCGTCAATAATCAAGCAGAATGATCAGTTTTTCATAAAACAGATACAATATTAGTTAAGTTTTAAGTTTCGGGTTTTAAGTTTCAGGTACAAAAATAAAGTTACGGGAACGTTAAACGCTTTTAACCAGGGAACCGGGGAAACTGGAATCTACAGCGTTCCCTTGGTCGAGAGGACGCCGGAGATTCGGCTGTCATGGGACACCGCCTGATCCAGGGCTTTTGCAAAGGCTTTGAATACTGCTTCAAATACATGATGCGCCTCTTCTCCCTTCATGAGGATTATGTGGAGGTTCATTCCGCTCTTTACCGACAGAGCCTGGAAAAATTCATGGAAAAGACGTGTATCAATGTCTTTGACCTTTGCCGCCGGAGGAACAAGATCGTAAACAAGATAAGGCCTTCCTGAAAGGTCAAGAGACACCATTGCAAGAGCTTCGTCCATCGGAAGTACGCACCAGCCGTAACGCCTGATTCCTTTCTTCTCTCCGGCCGCCTTCGCGATTGCGTCGCCGAGCACAAGCCCGAGGTCTTCGATTGTGTGATGGCAGTCCACCTGAAGATCGCCGACGGCTTTTATTTCAAGATCGAAAAAACCGTGTTTCGCAAAAAGTTCAAGCATGTGATCCAGAAAAGGTATGCCGGTGGAAACAGAGCTTTTCCCGCTTCCGTCAAGATTTATTTCAACGGTAATCTCGGTCTCTTTTGTCTTTCTTGCAATTTTCGCCGTACGCTTCGGATTTTTCATGAAAACACCTTAATTGTTAAACACTAATCTTACTCTTCTTTTTCTCCCCTTCGGAAAGTTCGGATTCATATTTTTTCAGAACCGGGGCAACCTCGTTTTCCAGAAATTCGTCCACCTGCTCCGGTGCTCTGCCCACAAATTTCCCCGGCTCAATTATTTTGTCCATGTTTTCTGCGATCTTCGCAAAAAGAGGATCACCCTTGATCCTGCCTATGAGATCATTCGCCTCGCCCAGTTCTTTCACTTTTCTTCCTGCCGCCATGGAATGAGTCCTGATCGCCTCGTGAAGTTCCTGGCGGTCGCCTCCGGCCTTCACGGCGGCCATCAGAATATTTTCAGTCGCCATGAAAGGAAGTTCATTTCTGACATGGTTTTCAATGACTTTCGGCCAGACCTGAATTCCCTCTGCGACGTTCGCAAGAACGGAAAGGATGATGTCCGTCGCCAAAAAAGCTTCGCCAAGAACGATTCTGCGGTTCGCGGAATCGTCGAGAGTTCTTTCAAACCACTGGGTCGCGTGCGTGTTTGCGGGATTCGCAGGAAGGGAAATTACGTACCTTGCAAGGGAGCAGATTCTTTCGCAGCGCATCGGATTCCTCTTGTATGCCATCGCGCTTGAACCGACCTGTTTCGATTCGAACGGCTCTTCGACTTCCTTGAGATTGGCGAGGAGCCTCAGATCGCCGGCAAACTTGTACGCCGACTGGGCGATACCGGAAAGCACGGATATGACAAAGTAGTCGACTTTCCTGGTGTAGGTCTGGCCGCTGACGGCTATAGACTTGTCAAAACCCATCTCTCCTGTGACCATATCATCGAGTTTTTTGACCTTTGCGTGGTCGCCGTTGAAAAGCTCGAGGAAGCTCGCCTGGGTTCCGGTCGTACCCTTCACTCCCCTGAACGGGAGTTTTTCCAGTTCGTAGTCGAGGTGTTCAAGATCCAAAAGCAGATCCTGAATGTAAAGAGTGAACCTCTTGCCGACAGTTGTGAGCTGGGCCGGCTGGTAATGGGTAAAGCCGAGAGTCGGCATACCCCTGTACTGTTCCGCTATTTTTGCGAATTTCGCAATTGCGAGAATAAGGCTTCTCCTTATGATCATCAGTCCGTCCCGCATCTGAATGAGTTCGGTATTGTCCGTCACATAACAGCTTGTGGCCCCGAGATGTATAATCGGTTTCGCCTTCGGGCAGAGTTCGCCGAAAACATGGATATGACTCATGACATCGTGGCGGAGCTCTTTCTCCTTTGCGGAGGCCGCATCGAAGTCAATGTCTTCCAAATGCGCCTCCATCTGTTTGATCTGCTCGTCCGTGATGTCAAGGCCGAGCTTCTTCTCGCATTTTGCAAGAACAAGCCAGAGGCG
This sequence comes from Victivallales bacterium, assembly GCA_041666985.1. GTDB lineage: Bacteria > Verrucomicrobiota > Lentisphaeria > Victivallales > GWF2-50-93 > GWF2-50-93. The sequence continues at coordinate 2,513 of JBAYFV010000030.1, read as the reverse complement.
TCGCCAGGTCGAATGCTTTTTCTGTGCAGACCAGTTATAGCCCATCTCCTTACTTGCGTAGCGGGATGTCAGGGGATTTTCATAAATTTGCGGGTTCACTTCTTACACCTGTTTATTTTTTCAATTGAGTTTGCCGTCTTAGGAGCCGTACAGAAATAACTTTTACATTTGCTGGCCGGGATTTTGGATTGATTATCATGATGTTTGCGAGGAGCATATCTGAAGATATGCAACAAGCAAACAGTGTGATAAGCGGCCAAAAGAACGCCAGCCCTTTGGGGCGGAATTCCATGTATTTGTCTTCTTCGTTGCTTCACCCCTTACGTATGTCCCATACGCGCGGGTCTTGCGCCCCGAATCCAAACGCCTGTATTTTCCGCCAAATGTAAAAGCTATTTCTGCACGACTCCTTAATTCAAGAAACTGAGGAATCACAGTTTAATTTTTCAATATTCCCTGTATTATAATGAATGGGAAAATTTTATTATGATCGAAAACAACAGAACTCAAAATAGCCTTTACGGCGTGATAATCAAGGTTGAGAACATTGATGTGTGCAGGTCTTTTTACAGGGATATCCTCGAGCTCGGAGCTCCCGTAATCGACAGCAACTTCTGGGTTGAATTCAAACTCCAGGAAGATGTTTCAATAGTTCTCGAACAGGCGGCCGAAGGCGAAAAAATACCGCCGGGACGCGACAGGGTGTCCTGGCTTTACAGGATTGAACACATTGAGGAAATGCTCTCCAAGCTTAGAGAACATGGACATCAGCCCCACTCTGAAGAGGAAAGGCTCGGGTACAAGGTCTATCAGTTCCTCGATCCTGAAGGCAACCCGTTCTACCTATACTCGGCACATGAAGATAAAAAATGAAAATTTTGCGGAATATCCCGTATTTAAACGGAGCGGCTCTCATTGATAGCCATTATTGATTATGGAATGGGTAACCTGTCGAGCGTTTTCAAAGCACTTAAAAAGCTCGGAGCGGATGCCCGTATAACAGGCGGTGTCGCTGAAACAGGGAAAGCGGATTCCGTGATTCTTCCCGGTGTCGGAAATTTCGGAGACGGCATGAAACACCTGAAGGCGTCCGGACTTGACAAGGCCGTGAGAAACTCGATAAGCGACGGAAAGCCTTTTCTCGGGATATGTCTCGGCATGCAGCTCCTGATGGATGAAAGCGAGGAAGCTCCGGGGGTGCCGGGACTCGGGATATTCAAGGGCAGGGTCGTCCGTTTCCCGAAAAGCCCGCTCAAAGTTCCGCACATGGGCTGGAATGATATCAGTGTTGATGGCGAGAATCCGAACCTTGCCGGAATAGGAAACGGCACATATTTTTATTTCGTACACTCCTACTACGTGAAACCTGATGATTCGAGAATAAATGCAGCCACCTGTAGTTACGGCTTGGATTTTTCCGCATGCATAGGCAGAAAGAACGTATTTGCGACTCAGTTTCATCCTGAGAAAAGTCAGGATGCGGGACTTTGCATACTTAAAAACTGGATTTCTGAAAAAGGGGGATAAACATGACAGACATCAGGCAGAAACCGAATTTCACCGTTTTCCCGGCAATAGACATTCGCGGCGGGAAATGCGTCCGCCTCATTCAGGGCGATTATGAAAGGCAGACCACATATTCCGACAGTCCGGACGCCCAGGCGTCCCTCTGGGAAAAACAGGGGGCCGAATTCCTTCATCTTGTCGACCTGGACGGAGCAAGGGAGGGAAGGCCTGTCAACCTGGAGACAATCGCATCGATCACGAAAGCCATAAGAATCCCCTGCGAACTCGGCGGGGGAATACGTACCGTCGAAGATGCCGAACTTGTTTTCCGGGCCGGAATTGAAAGGATAATCGTAGGGACGGCCGCGTGTGAGAATCCAACAGTCATCGAAGAGATGCTCCTGAAGTTTTCACACGAGAAAGTAGTCATTGGAATTGATGCTAAAAACGGGAAGGCGTCGGTAAGGGGCTGGCAGAAGGAGACTTCATTCAATGCAACGGATCTCGCCGAGGAATTCTCCAGAAGAGGAGCCAACAGGTTTATTTACACCGATATTTCAACCGACGGAATGCTTTCCGGCCCCAACTGCTGTGCAATAAGCGAGTTCTGTGACGCTGTTCCCGGCGCAAAAGTCATCGCTTCCGGAGGAATTTCGTCAGCCGACGATGTAATCAAACTTATGAACCTCGGCAAGAAGAATATTGAAGGGGTAATCATAGGCAAAGCCCTTTACGAAGGCAAAATCCTCCTTTCGGATCTTCTTAAACTGATTAAATAGACGTTGCCTGAAAAGTGTTTTTATCCTGCGGATTTCGCATTTTGAGCCGTCTGTCCGCCGCAAAAAGACGCAATCTTCCCGACATGTCAATCTTGAAACACTTGCAATTGAGCCGATTTCAAAACTCAAATTTAAAGGAGCGCGGGTTTTCTTACCCGCGGAAATCTAACTCAAGCGGCGGACTGGAAAGTCCGCCCTCCGTTAGTTTTGAATCGGCTCAGGGTAGTT
>JBAYFV010000029.1:0-18061 GCA_041666985.1 Victivallales bacterium | reverse complement strand
GTTGTTTTCTAACATATTGCACGATAATGTGTTGCGGCGATATTCCAAATTATTATTCAAATATTTTTTCATTTTTCCAATCTAAGTCGACCTTTTCGAGGAGGCTCTAACTAAGCGCCATTCTGGACAGTCCCCGTAATGCGAGTTTAAAGTATGCCTTGCTCTATATTGCAGCCCAACTCCTTCAATATCCTGTAAATATTGTCCAACCCCATGCGGCAAGCTGTTTTGCATTCTTCCATGCCTTCAAACTCCAAAGACAAATAACCGTCATACCCGGAGTCATAAATGACTTTTAATGCCGCGCGCACGTCAATGTCGCCATGACCGAAAATAGAGCCACGGAGATGATTTCCGCCGGAGGTGGGAAACCATCCTTCTCCTGGCTGAACACGTTCGCACCTCAGATAAAAATCTTTCAGATGCACCATTGAGGCATATTTTATATTGTTCTTTACCGCGCAGACCGGATTTTCATCGACACAGAGGAAATTACCGATATCAATGGTGGTTTTGAAATTATCCCTGCCAACCGCTCTTATAAGGCGTTGAACCCGTTCACTTCCCTGTATGTGGCGTCCGTGATTTTCCACACTGGTGGTTATACCGTATTTCTTCGCGTAATCAGCAATTTGCCGGCATGCTTCGGCCAACATCGGCAAATCTTTGTCAAGGTTCTCCAGTGAGGATTCTTCTATTGTGCGATATGCCACATCATGCCGCATCAATTTGACACCGAGCGCATGGGCGATATCAACTTCTTTCATAACGCGTTTGATTTCCTTATGGTATTCCTCTTCAGAAGCCGTTAAAAAATTTGCGCCTATCGTATAGCTTGAAATGTCAATTCCTGTTTCTTTCGCCTTTTTTACTATTGCGGAAACAAGTTTGTTGTTGTCCGTGAGCGTAAATCCGGATGGAACTATTTCCACGTGCTTCCCATGGTTGTCGGCAATCCATTGAATTACCTGCAAAACATCAAACTCCCCCGACGTGATTGCGCCCAGCAAACTGTATGTACTTAACCCAACTTTCATTATTACCGCCTTTCAGTGACTCTTTTCCATTTGATTACATCGAATTAATTTCAATACCTTGTCAGTAAATTACTTCAGCTTTTCATGTCATTTCCGCAATTTTGAAGCTGCCTCATTTATCCTGTCGAGTTAAAAATACTCCTATTGCCCCATAGCATTTTAATGAGTCAATCGCCATATCCAGTTTTTGAGGATCACGATTCTTGATCTTTGCTTCGAAACTTGGATTGTCAGGAGAGGAACTTTCTATTTTATTGAATGCCCACCCCTCGGGAATATTGAACTTTAGCTCTATATTTTTCAATTCATCAACACGGAATGGACGATATACCGTATCCTCCAAGTGATTTAAAACGTGAATGACATATAATTTTTCCCTGGAAGAAATGTCCCTTGTAAGAACATTTATCTCCGCCTGGCAAGGTAAATTTGATTCAATTAACTGATTGGAAGGCGTTGCTATTAGATTTTTGACAAAATTAACACATTCATCATTCAGGTTACTTGTAAACAAATCAGTAGGAGAAACAACAATAACCTCTCCTTTTTTTAACTTATTAAGCGTAATCGCAGGAGTGCCATCGCTGTATTCAGCCAAAATTTTTATGTCAGCCTTCACAATATGCAGCTCTGGAGCGCCCGCAGTCACCAGTTGCTCCGCATGTTCGAATTTCTCCATTTTTCCAAATTGCGAAGTTCTGGTTAGGCAACCCCATTTTTTTCTGAAGTTAAACCGCTTTATGCCTTTGTTTTCTTCTTCTTTGGACATCCGCTCACTGTAATTACAATTTATTTCGTATAGACGGGCAAAATTTATTTCAGAAGATCCTTGGCAGGGAATTGTGTCATTTTCATGAAGGGGATTGAAATATTCTTTGTCAAGCAATTTGACATGTTCTCTCTGTTTCAATTTGCCAAATCGAACCCCAAGTAGATTATCAAGAGCTGCTTCTGCCACATTTGTGAAGCCAAACTGATCATATTTACCAGTTTCTCCCGCAACAATCAAAGTACCGCCTTGGCCAACCCATTGCTCAAGGATGGTTCTTTCCGTTTCACTTAGGTTAAGTGCATTGACGATAATTAACGTTTTAATGTTTTTCAGTTTTTCAGCAAGATAATAATCCTTGCCAAATGGCGCTGTAATGCAATCCACCGGTACGTGGGCATAAGATAGGGTATAATATGTCTGTAGAAAATCAAAATATTGACCAAGCGGGCCGCAACCGCGGGCGAACGCACGCGGGAACAGGTCATGGACATAAAAAGTATTTTCCGAAAAATAGAGACCAATTGAAGAACATTTCTGTGGATTCCCGTCAAAAAATATTCTGTTTTGTTTAGCCCAACTAATCGCCTGCTTTACATATGCAACAGCTTCTGGATCCTTTTTTACACCGGCATAGGTGAAAATCGCAAACACATCCACGCCGTGCATTAAATATTCCCAGAATTGATTATAGATGCCAATTGCTGATGGACGTTGAACGGAAAGGCAGCCTTCTCCGTCATGCACACCGTCAAGTGCGGCACTCCAGCCTATCATCGGCTTTCCATGAGAGTAACTGTCAATGACATTAAACATTGCACCGGCAAAACGTAGCCTTTCAACAAAAAGAGTATAATATGGATCAGCGCCAACGTAATCCAGTTTTTCCCTTGCCGTATCAAGGAGCAATGGAAAATCAGCACATTGCCCGGCGCCGGACTCCCAATTGAATGACCCCAAATTAATCCCGGACAATTTGCCGCCGCCAGCTTTAAATTCTTGGCAAAGACCGGATAATACTTCACCTAAAACCTGATTTCTCATTAGTATATAATAATACCACGATCTGCCGCTATTCATGTTCAGCTCGGGCAACGGTAAATTAAACCTCCTTTCAAACTCTTTCCTGCAGGCATCGCAAAGCAAGATCTCACTGGGGGTAACCAGCCCGGTATCTGTCCAATGCGGCTCGTCAATAATCAAAGTCTGCGTTCCTTCCAGGGTTTTTGTCCAAGCGGTAAGACTGGCGGTATTCATGTTTTTTAAGTTCTGTGTGAAACAGTTCGCTTGTTTATTCCCCTCGCATGCCAGTTTTAAAAATTCACCCGTCCCTCTAAATCCCCAATATAATAATCCTGCTTTACGGGCAGCCTGTTCATAACTCTGCATTTTCATTGCATGATCGGGACTTGTCCAAACTGGATTTAAAACACCGTCAAACCCAATTGTCTTCAGATCCTCGAACTTCACAAATGCGGTATTGTCCGGATAGTTTAGAGTCATGAATTTAATTTTCATGTTTTCATCGGCAGCGTAAATTTGCAAACCGACAAATGATATAAAGATTGCGGGGAGTGTTTTTTTTAACAGGTTTCTCATTTTTATTTTTTCCTTATTTTGTAAAAGTTTCGTAGTATTTTTCTTCGAAAATTTCTTCTTGCTTGCTTTTCTCTGCGGAAAACTCTTTTTGCCAACTGCGATAACCGGGCTGTTCTATTTGTATTTTTATTACTGCTTCTGGGGGAAGTGTTATCTTGGCATCGCCAATAAAGTCGTATTTCCTGCTGTCAATCCAAATGTGGATTCTGGCTTCTGGTGATAGCTGATTCTGGTATTTAGCTGAGGCCAGTGAAAATTCTTCTGCATATTTTTCCCATGTATAATCCTTATACTGCATGCTGTTACTTGCAAAGCCCTTCCAGCAAAACAGGATTATCCCGTCACAACCACCGCCTAGGCAAAAATCAATGACTTTAGTTGCCGCTCCGGGAGCAATGCCTGTTTTTATTTGCCCTCCTTCCAGATACCCTTGAAGCCAGAAAGAACAGGATTTCCCCTGTTTATGCGCCTCTGTGGTAAAAGGCGTAACGAACGAATTAACCCATTCAGGGGAGCGACCATAGGACACCCAATATGGATCAAGTTGAATACTGTCCAGACATTTCAGATCCAATATCGATGAAAGATCCGCCGAGTACGCATCCAAACCATATTCCGGCGTCAATACAACTTGCGTCACAAGATCACGATTTCCTTTGCGTGCACCCTGTAAGACCATCTGTATATAAGATGTCAAAGTGCTTTTTCTGAAGTTGATCATCAATTTCCATTTAGGGTCATTCCTACTAATCGTTTTCAGATTATCAATGACTGGTATCTCAAAGCCATGTTGCTTTTGGAAAATTTCCCCACAATGAGAGCAATAACAGTAAATATTTTCCCTCCTTTCTGTCTTTCCCCATTCCGGATACGTTGGTTCATCAATCACAACCCCATCCACCTTGAATTCTTTGAAAAAACATAAGTTTTGAATATTGATGAATTCTTGCACTTTTGGATTGTTGAAACACGGGACAGTTCCCGCTTTGCCATTTTGATCGATGATAAAGATATCATCGTTTTTAGCGCTGAAGTTTTTCCACTCAGGAAAATTCCCAGCCCCCCAGCCGGCAATTACCAGAAACCCGTCTTTGTGAGCCGCTTCTATGAAAAGTTTACCGCAATCTCCCCACTTCGCAAAGTAGCGCACGTTAACCACCAGCATGTTAAAACCAAGCGATTTAAGCCATTTCAAATTCCTCAATGTTTCCTGTCCGTCCATTGCGAGATCCAGAAAATCTTTGGTATAGTAAATGCCAATCACAGGGTCTTTTAGGACTTTAACCGTCAACACATTATTGTGGCTCTCCAGTTCCGGCTTTAAAACCCCGAACAGAGGTTCCCCCTTCGCTGTCATTCCAAAAAAAGACAAAACTGTTATCCCAATTAATAATAGCAATTTTTTCATTCTACAGTAATCCTTTCTGTTTTCTCAAAAGCCATATTGTACTCTTGCTCTTTTGTTGCAAAAGAGACAATTATTCCATATGGCGTAAGTGTAACAGTTTCTAACAGGTCTTTGTCGGTTTTAGGCGAATTGAATTTCTTAATCGGCACCATTAATTCCAACTTATCCGAATCTGTGAAATCATATTCTCTGTCAAAACTGACGTTTCCCGTTTTATCAATTGCTTTCACCTTTATTTTTTTTGTCGCTTGATTCCTGTTGACCAAGACCAGCTTCTGCAACACGGTAAGTGAGGAAGTTCGGGTATCGGCGGTTTTTATAATGGCATTGTTGTATGGGGTTTCAAGAATACTCAGATCGCTGGCTAGCAAATGGAAACTTGTATTCACGTTATCCAGCTTATTGTATGAAAATTTCTTCGCGACAGTTCCAGAATGATAGAAGAAAGCAAAGCTCTTGCCGTTTCTTGCCATGCATCCTGAAACCTCAAGATTGGCGCCAGAAGAAGTCCATGGCTCGCTAACAAAAGTATTAAAATTAATTATTTCTGAGTTAACGACGGAAACGGTGCCGATGAGGGGAGTCGAAAAACCGTCAAGCACGGCATTGCAAACCTTGGTTATTCCCTTATTATCAATTTTAAACGGTTCTTTAGGGTTATGTGCAATCATCTTGCTTTCATACAGACAAAAGAGTCCTTCATCAACCAATTTATGGCCTTCCTCAATGGCTAATGTTTCATCCGGGCTGCCAGAACTCTCTGCTTGATAGTAGTTTGACGGGATAAAACTGTTATCAAGAGTACCAATAATCAATGCCTCCTTTATCACTAAATCCGCATTAATCACGGCAACTTTTTCTTTAGGGAAATACTGGAAAACCACTTTTTCGTAAGCTATGCCATTTTTATCCTTGAGCGTCGCTTTGTGAATTAATTTATCAGAGCCTGTATTGGTGTTTTTCAGCGTTTCAGCAATCTGAGCCAATGCCCCCATGGAATCGGCTTTATAAATTCCCGACAATACAATCCTGTCATTGGCTGCATCATAAAGGGCTTCCCGGGCCGATACCTGCCACAGGCAGGCATGCAATAGAAACGCAAACAATGTATATCGAACATAAGACAACTTGTTTCTCATAACTTTTCCCTATGGTAATAGTTCAGAGGTTAATAATTATATTTCCACGGCCAATAAGCAGAGCTGTAACCTTTTGCCGCATATCTGTAATCTATGGTGTCGCAATGACCATCTAGAAACGACACATTGTATTTGAGTTTATGATATTGACCGGCGGTTGATAAAACTCCACCCACAAGTAGCCATGCCTGATAATTGCCATCGTGATTATATTCTCCAAATTGAAGTATTTCAGATTGGTTTTTGAACGAACCTGTTTTTCTTGCCGTTGCCGGCGGGAGAACCAGATTGTTGTTCATTCCATAAGAAGTGCCAAAAACATATAAAGAATTCAGTGCCGTATTGTCTGATGGACACATGAACACTCTGTCTTTTGCCCTCTCAAAGAAATATGAACTGCTGTTTGGGGTCGTGTAAGCTCTTATCGCCCCCGCCCATGACATGTTGTTGTAGTCCGTATAATTGCCGAAATATTTAGGCAGGAGATAATCATTCCAGTCACTGTTGTAAAGGATACTGGCATAACCGATCTGTTTGAGATTATTGACACATGCAATTGACTTCGCCATATCTTGGGCGTTCTTCAATGCCGGAAGCAGCATCGCTGCAAGGATTGCAATAATCGCAATTACAATCAGGAGCTCTATTAATGTAAACTCGTTGCCCTTCAACTGGTTGCATCTTTTCGGGTGCGTCTTGTCGCCCACTGGGGCCGAGGCTGATAGTTCAGTGTTTAAAAGTTGATTTCTTGAAATGTTCCCCATTTTTTCATTCTCCTTCGGTTTTTCGGTTTAAGACCATATGTTCCCAACTTTTCTCATCACGATTTCAGGCTTTCAAACTGGACTGCCTTGCCTGCAGCCTCGGTTTAATCATAATGGTTTCCATGTTCTTGGCGCCGCCTGTGTTTGCCAGGGTTTTTTCAACTGCGCATTCGACGATCTCCCCGGCCTCTATTGAAATGGAACTCAGGGGAATGGGATATGTTTCAGTCCATGGAGTGTCATAATATCCAAGTAAGGCGATATCTCCCGGAATTGCAATGTTGTTGTCAGATGCGAATTCATATACGGGTTTAAGGAGATAGTCGGCGGAAGCAAAGATCGCATCAGGTTTCCATTCTCTTATTTTCGCTTTCAGCCCGGGAATATGAAATCCCCCTTCCGGAGTTTCAAATTCCCCTTCAAGGATGGAATAATTTATCTTCTGAAGATGTTTGCTGCTCCTGACAGCCATTTCGAAGCCCTTGAAAATATCTTCAGAACCTGGTCTTAGAAGAAACGATTTTTTGGAAGGATGTAAAAAAATGATTTTCCTGCACCCCTGGCTTATGAGGTGGGCGCCTCCAATATACCCGCCGTGAAATCCATCGCTCAAGACTTTCAATGAATTTTGAAAAGGATGCCTGCTCCTGAAAATAATTGTCAGATTCTTTATATGTCTGCAATTCCTGTTGAATAATCTGTATGGGAACTCATAATGTCCGTCTATTATGATTGCCGCCGGTTCGGTTCCAATCACCTTTTCCAGTTGGACAAGAAAATCCTTGTCGTTCATTTGATGTTTCAGCGTGTTTATTATTAGCGGGAAGTACCCCTTTGACTGAAGTCTGGAAGTCAACATGTTTGACATTTCACTGTATATATGTCCTTGAGTTGGCAGTAGGCAGCACACCATCTGGGTGTTTTGAATTCCGGTATTCAGTTTTTTTATGAAAATCCCCCTGCAGGGTTTCTTTTCTACAATGCCCTCGCTTTCAAGGAGAGACAAAGCCTTGCGTATTGTAATTACATTGGCTGAAAATATTCTGGACAGCTGCCGCTGGCCAGGGAGCTTCTCTTTGAAACACCCTGAATCAATTTGTTTTTTAAGGCTATCCGCTATGCCTTTGTATTTTTCTGTCCATTGGAAGCTCATGATTTCGGCATTCCCCTTAATTTTAATCACGCCAAGCAAAGATATAAGTAAACCATGTATCAGTATATATATCACATTGGATTTTGTCAAGGGTTTAATGCAAGAGGATCAAAAAATATATTCAGAGATAGGATGGCGGATGGCATGACTGCCTTCATTTCAGCAGTTTTTCCGCAGTGTCGGATTTTATCCAGCCTTCCGAGCCGTTTTCCGTACGGACTCTCAGCCAGCTTTCCCTTTCCTCCTCAATGCGGATTTTTTCCCCGCATGAAATACGGAAGTCGGCCTGTTTGGAGTTTTCAGAAGGCAGCAGATACACCTGTATGTTTTTCATGACGACAAATGCGGTTTTGGAGCTGTAGGAGCTGTTGAACTGAGTCATGGATGCAACTGATGTCAATATGAAAAGCAGTCCGATTACGGAAAGAAGTGCAAGGAGGTTTGCCGGAGAAATGAATTTCCTTCTGAATGCAAGGACGACTCCGGCACACGCCCATAGCGCCGCACCGACAAGCATCCATTCGTCCGGGCGCAGCAAATTGCGGACATTTACAATCAGATCTTTGGGGTTTTCAAGTCTGCCGGTTTCAGGGAGCATGAGTTTTCTGCATACGAGATTGAGATTCTCCCTTATGTCTGAATCGCGCGGCGAGAGGAGGAGTGCTCTTTCATAGAGGACGAGCGCCTGGGCGGGTTCTCCCTGCTGGTAGAGGCAGTTGGCGAGATTGTAAAGGATGGCGGGATCCGGAGAGGATATGTTCAGGTGCTGCCTGTAATAGTCTGCGGATTTCGCAAAATCACCGATGTCATAGGCTTTAAGCGGATTGACGGGTTCGGTCAGAGCTTTTTCCGCTGAAAATCCCGAAAACGGAAGGGTTGCCAGAATCAGGACGGCTGAAATCTTTCTCAATGCTTCCGCAAGAGATTTCCCGATGTCCGGTTTTTTCATGTCGGGGGAGCCGGGCATGTAGGCGGAATCCGAACCGGCGCGCAGGTAAGAGGACAGCTCGGGATCGTTTATTTTTTCCGCCAGCGCGGAGGCTGTTGTTCCCGGCGGCAGGCCAAGCAGATCATTTAAATACGGAACGACTTCGTTTTGAATCAGGGCGTGTATTTTTTCCGGAGCGGATTTGCGGATTTCGCGGATGATTGCGCCTTTTCTTGAAAGCGCTCTCATCTTCCTTTTCAGGAAAGGATCCTTTTCAAGCCTTATCTTTCGGCGATAGTTGAGTTCGCTGATTCCCCATACGGCTGGACCGAAGGTGAAAAGAAACAGGATCAGGAGAATATGGTTTTTCCAGAGCGGAAGAAGTACGGCGCCCGAAGGATTCTTCTTGAGATACAATATCCCCTCGTGTTTTTTAGTATCGTCCGATTTTCTTGCGGTGACGGTGCTCTGGTCTGCCGTTCCTGCGGAGTCCGCAACGACGGATGCGCTCCTGATGTCGGATTTTTCGACTTTTATTTTCCTGCTGAATGGAACTTCCACGTACCTGCCGGATTCCACGGAGAAGTATGAAACATTCAAATTAATATCGGCGGTTCCCTCCTGGAGCGGGATTAAGACATAGCTTATTTCCGCCCCGGTTTTTCCGGAAGCCGCAGATTTCTTCACTTCCGGCGGATATGCCCTGAATCCTTCGATCTTCAGTTCCGGAGTCTTGAGGGTGTCAGTCGTTCCATCTCCTGACACGGAGACTCGCAGTGTCACCGGTTCGCCGGTTTTAAGAGTTTCCTGGCTCAGTGATGTTTTCACAGTCCATTTGCCTATGAGTCCGAGAAAGTTTTTTGTGCCGTTGACATCGGGAAGCTGTTTGACGGTGATTGGCGGAACATCGCATGTCAATGCCTGTTCAATTTTCCTGTAATTAGAGAAAGGACTCCCGAATCCGCCTGAAAAAAAGTCGTCAAACGGATCTCTTCGCGGACTTGCGCCTTTATTGTCGTTTGGAATCACGACATTGCACCGCTCCAGCACTTTTCCTGAAAGAGTGCCGGAAGCGATGGGGCGCAATGCTGTCCTGAAAATGAGGACTTTGAAAGTCTGCCCCCTGATTTTTTCCACACTCTCCCTGAAAGGTTCAAACCTGCCGTTCTTGTCGTTCACGGCGCTGAAATCCCTGAATGCGGCGTTTTCAATGTTGATTTCAGGCCAGGACGGTTCGTAGTTCAAGCCGCTCACAGAGTATATCTTTATATCCATGTAAATCTCTTCTCCGATATAAATGCTGTCCCTGTCGGTAAGCGGGATGCATTTCAGGAAAAGAAGATCTTCCAGTTTGGCGGATTCTTTTGCGCCGGGCTTGTCGGTCGCGGGACTGGCCGAATACTTTCTGGAAATAACTTTTACGCTCACAGGATCGGTAAAGGTCTTCTTTTTTCCCAAGAGGATGTTCAATGCCGGAATTGTCAGCTCCCCTTCCTTCTGCGGGACGAATGTATATCGAACGGTATATTTTGTGCTTGTCTTGAAATTCACTATGTTGGTCTGCATTCCTTTTGACGCACCCTGTTTCCATGAAACCCCTTCCAGTCTTGGGAATTCGTTGATTTCGGGATAGGCTTCGGAGGATGTGAGTTCAATCTGTGCGGGTTCGCCCGCCATCATTGGCTGGGGCGAGACTGTCATATTCATATCGGCGGAAAAAACCGGAACGGAAAACAGGAAAAACATCAGGATTGAGCCAATTGCATAATCGGTGAACCCCACTTTCGCCAACTTTGCAATCATATGTGATTTGTTTTTCATAACTTTATAAAATTGCGGCAAATTTATCAATAGTCCTTGTCGACTTTCCTTATTCCCGAATCTTTCCTCTGATATTCTTTTATCTCATCCCTGAGTTTTTTTTCGTCGTTCGCCATCAGTTCGAGAAGAGATTCCGCCTGTGACGGATCTATTTCCTTTTCATCTTTAGGCTGTCCGTTCTGTTGTTTCCCGTTCTGCTTTTCAGGATTCTTGTCGCCCTGTTCCTGTTTTGGCTTGTCCTGTTCTTTTTTGTCGTCACCCTTATTCTTATCATTTTTTTCGGATTCGCCAAGCTCTTTCATTGCATTTTTAAGATTTTCTTCTGCTTTTTCACCGTTTCCCTTTTTCTGTTCTTCTTTGGCTTTTTCTATTTCCTTCTCGGCTTTAGATGCGGATTTCTCTGATTCTTTTGAATCCTGCTTCTGCGCTTCTTTCTTGTAATCTTCGACGGCTTTCCTGGCTTCGTCGGTCTTCTTTTGCGGATCATCCTGCTTCTTCCGGGAATCCTGCTGCTTCTGCTGATCCCTGTCCTGTTTCTGTTGATCTTCCTTCTGCTGGTCGTTCTTCTGTTTCTGATCGTCTTTTTTCTGGTCTTGCTTGGACTTCGGCTCCTGATTCTTGTCTTTCTGGGAATCATGAGCTTCCTTGGTTTTCTGCTGGGCCTCCTTTTTCTTCTGCTCCAGCTGCTTTTTCTGTTCCAGGATCTTTTTGGCGGTATCCTTGTCCTGAATAAGTTTCTGCTGGTTCAGCGCGACATCTTTCGCCTGTGGAACCGCACGCATTGACTCCCTGTACATGTCTTCCGCGGAATCGAGCATTTTGAGCGCATCCTCGGGTTTGCTGTTGAGCAGCGTCCTTGCCGCCTCATGTTTGATTACCCCGAGATTCTGACACGCTTTTGAAATAAGTTCAGAATCACCGTCGGCCTTGCTGATTGTATTTTCATAGAGACCCGTCGCTTTTTCAAATTCCTTTTTTTTCTGGAGGGCAAGCGCCTGATTGTAGATTTCACGGTTTGAACCTTTTGCGGACAATTCATGATTCACGCTGAGACCGTTGTTTGTATCGGGCATCGCCATCGGGACTGTTTTTGCGTCAGGAGGACTGTCCGCGAGGGGAATTGCGTTGTTGTCGGCGCCGATTGCGAAATTCGCAGACAGGAGAAGCAAAGCCAGGAGGGGTGTTTTCCTTCTTTCGCTGACTGCGAAGAACGCAAGCAGGAGAATCACTGCCGCGAAGAGTGGAATATGAAAACGCTCGATAGCCCTTGTCTGGTTGCCCTGCTCGTATTTTTCGGGAACAAGGGCCTTTACCCTTTTCTGGATGGCGCTCAGGCCCGTGCTGGTTGCGGTTGAACGCACATAGATGCCGGAAGTCCCGCCGGCAATATTCTTCAACTGGGTTTCGTTGAGGGGGCTTTTCACAAGTTCGCCTTTGCTGTCACGCAGGAACTGGGGATCTTTTCCATTCTTGTCCGGCAGCATGATCAGTCCGGGTTGCGACGGATCGCCGATTCCGACCACGAACATTGGTATTTTCATCTTTCTCAGATCTTCAAGCGCGGCCGAGCTTGAACCCTGGACTTCATCTCCGTCTGTCACAAGTATGATCGCCCTGTGTCCGCTTTCCGCCGCTTTGAACGCCTGGATTGAAGTCTCAATCGCCTTCTGAATGTTTGTTCCGCCGAGCGGAATGCTGTCAACGGACATTTCATCTATTGACTGGAAGAGGGTTGTCTTGTCGGCGGTCATCGGGCACTGGAGGAATGCTGATCCGGCGAATGCGACAATGCCGAACCTGTCGCCGGGACATTCCCTTATGAGTTCCCTTAAAAACCATTTGGCGTGTCCGAGGCGGGACGGTTGCACGTCCTGGGACATCATGCTTTTTGAAACATCAAGGACTATGAGCAGATCCCTGCCTTTTCCGGAAAAAGGGAGTATTTTCGTACCCCAGCTGGGGCGGGCCACCGCCAGCACCAGAAGAATTACGGCACTGCCGAGAAGGATGTTTCTCAACATTCTCTTACTGGGGGAAAGGGTTGAAAACTCCGGGTTTCCGGCTCGCCCGCCAAGTACGAGTTCAAGCTGTTTTTTTCTCCGGCGATATGCAATTGTCAAAAAGAGTACAAGTGCCGGAATAATCCATAAAAGATTCCACAGGAAGTCCGGTTTTAAAAAATTCATTTGAGTCCAACCCTTCTTTTATCATATTTGACAGTTGAAATCATGGTTTTGTTCCATAACTTATCCTGAGGTAATTGCAAGACTGGTTATAATATGAGGCTTGACCATGCATAAAATCAAGGTGGATCTTAAAGAACGGGGATATGATATCATTATGGGGAAAGGGATTGTTGCAGGTGGTAAACCCGATTCCTCCGTCTTCAGTCCGTTTGTTTCAGGCAGGAAATGCCTGGTTGTCGCCGACAGCAATGTCGGCAAGATTTTAGGCGCACGTTTTTTGGAGATTCTCGGGATTGCGGGTGCGGATGCGAAACTCGCAGTGTTCAAGGCCGGCGAAGCCTCCAAAAATATCAGAACCTATGAATCACTTCTCAGTAAGGCATGCAAGTCCGGACTTGACCGGTCGTCGGTGATTATTGCGCTCGGAGGCGGGGTGGTTGGCGATGTCGCCGGATTTGTCGCGGCAACTTACATGCGGGGTATCGCTTTCATCCAGGTGCCGACAACGCTTCTTGCGATGGTTGATTCGAGCGTCGGCGGGAAAACCGGGATTGACCTTCCTGAAGGGAAAAACCTTGTCGGGGCCTTCTGGCAGCCGCGCCTCGTGGTTGTTGATCCTGCGGTTCTGATGACGCTCCCGAAACGTGAAGTACGCTGCGGCCTTGCCGAAGTTGTCAAGTACGGCGTAATAATGGATGAAAAATTTTTCTCTTTTCTAGAGAAAAACTTACATGGGATAAAAAACATGGAAATGGATGCATACGCGAAGATCATCGCCAGATGCTGCGAGCTCAAGGCGGAAGTGGTATGCGCCGACGAGCTCGAAACAAAGGGGCTGCGCGCCATCCTCAATTACGGACACACTTTCGGGCATGCGGTTGAAACGGTGACCGGCTATGAAAAATACGCCCATGGCGAAGCTGTTTCGATCGGAATGTGCATTGCTGCGAATCTCGCAATTTCAATTAATGAATTTGCGCCTGTGATGGCGGAGCGCCAGCTTAATCTGCTCAAGGGGCTTGGTTTGCCGACCGCTCTCGGCAGGGAAATGAAACCTGCGCAAATTTATAAGGCGATGTTCAAGGACAAAAAGACCGAGAAGGGCAAACTCCGTTTAGTGCTTCCGGACAGAATCGGAAAGGTGTCGCTGGTGAAGGGTGCGGACGGCGGATCCGTGCTTGAAGCGATCAGGTCGGTTCTCTGAGCTGAAATTCCAAACAATATGACACGTGACGAAATATTTGAAATAGTTGACGAGGACAACAGGGTTGTCGGTACGGCGAAACGGAGCGAGTGCCATGGCAATCCGTCGCTTGTTCACAGGACTGCACACGTCGTTGTTTTTCATCCGGACGGGCGGATTCTATTGCAGAAGCGCTCAGCGGGAAAAGATGTTCAGCCCGGGAAATGGGATACGTCCGTCGGCGGACATCTGATGCCCGGCGAGGATTTCGAGACTGCGGCCCGGCGCGAGATGCTTGAAGAGCTCGGCATTCCGGCCGGACAGCCGCTGAAATATCTTTTTGACTCCAAGATCAGGAACAGCATCGAGTCGGAAAACACGAGGGTTTTTTCCACAGTGTATGCCGGCTCTTTCAGTTTTCAGGAATGTGAAATAGACGAGGTGAAATTCTGGACGGTCTGCGAACTTCGCAAGGAGATGGAAACTGATTCCTTCACCCCGAACCTGGTCGTGGAGCTGGGAAAACTTTTTGAAATGAAGACGCTGAAATAATATGGGCAAAACAGAAGAAAAAACAGACTTTATTTCGCCGGGTACGATTGCATGGCGGCGCTTCAGGAAGGACAAGATCGCGCTTGTCGGCCTCTTTGGAATTGTCTTCCTGTTCGCTGTTGCAATCTTTGCGCCTTTCATAGCGAACGGGAGACCCCTCGTTCTTTTCAGGGACGGATGCCTGTCCTTTCCCGCCATGAGATATGTTTTCGCTCCCGATACGAGCGAGGTGATTGTCGAGAAAATATTCAACTATATCCTGGTATTCATTCTGCCCGCCTGCCTGATGTTTATGGTGTTCAGGAATAAATCCCTCCTCAAATGGAGGGCGATTGCAATATGGGCGGCCGTCGCAGCCATTCCTTTTTTAGTGGTTGGAGCCAGGCTTGAAAAGAGCGATTGGCGCAAGGACTCTGCGAATCTCGCAAAAGGGGAATTTGCGGTTTTCGCACCCATACCGTACGGCCCGTTTGAGAATGCCGGTGAACCTCATCTCAAACCGTGCCGCACCCATGTTTTCGGAACCGACCAGGTTGGCAGGGATGTTTTCTCAAGAATGGTTTACGGCGCCAGGGTTTCTCTGGCGGTAGGATTCCTGGCGACAACACTGACAATGATAATCGGGATTGCTGTCGGACTGATCTGCGGATATTTCGGAGGAAGGATGGATTTCATAGTCATGAGGATTGTCGAGATAATCATGTGTTTCCCCACTTTCCTGCTTCTCCTTATCCTCATGGCCATCATGATGGACCGGAAGATGGAGCAGTCAATACTTCTTGTCATAGGAGTAATAGGCCTGACTTCCTGGACCGGGCTGAGCCGTATTGTCAGGGGCGAAGTCCTCCAGCAGCGGGCGATGCCGTACATAAAAGCCTGTGAATCGCTCGGACTGTCGATATGGAAAATCATGGCCTGCCATCTGCTGCCCAACATCTCGGGGCCCGTCCTTGTCAGCTTTACATTCGGTGTTGCCGGAGCGATACTTGCGGAGAGCGGACTCAGCTTCCTGGGGTTTGGCGTAAGAGCCCCCACTGCAAGCTGGGGAGAGCTTCTGCATCAGGCTTTCTCCGATCCGCTCAGGTACTGGCATCTGACTCTGTGGCCCGGGGCGGCGATATTCATTTCCGTGGTGTCGTTCAATTTTGCCGGAGAGGCGCTGCACCGCGCCTTTGATCCGAAGAGTGATTGAATTCCGATACGATGAACCTACCTTCGGCGGGAAGGTCCGCAGATTTTTATTGCGAGCGCTTCAAGTTCCATCCTGGGCGAGAAAGCGCCAGAGACAAGCGATTTATTGGTCTTGAGTATCTCCGTCAGAATCCGTGCGAGCTCCTTCTCGGAAAAACTTTCGGAAGCCGAGAAGACCTTCCATGCGCGGAACGGATGCAATTTGAAAATGGAGTCGTCCTTGATTTCCATCTTGACGGCAGGCGGGACGTTCTGCAGTTTATGGTTGAACTCGTCCTGCCTGGCGCCGCTCCTTATGCCGAGCGTTCTGCAGACAGCCTTTATTTTGACCATGTCCTGGAAGTGTCCCATGACAGTGTAGATGACTTTTATCTCCGGATTTTTCGCCATGTTTGCAAGGATGTTAAGTGTCTCGATCGCTTCTGAGAGGTTTTTGTCCGAGAGAGCATTTGAGAATGCCCAGCCCGCCATCTCGGGAGTCCTGCTGCAGATTTTCTTGCAGTCGGCAATGGAGATTGAGGTGTTTGGTGCGACATACGCGAAAAGCTTGTCCATTTCCGACTGAACCCGTCCGACATCCACTCCGGCAGTCTCCGAGACGAATGCGACCGCATCTTCAGAAATCCTTATTCCGTTTTTCCGGCAGGCGTCGTGAATTACGGAGCGCAACTTGTCGTTCCAGTCCTTTGACATTATGTCTACTTTTTCAAAGAATTGAACCTCCCCGGATTTCTGGCAGATCTTGAAGAACGAGGAGCGCCTGTCAACGGAAAACACGCTCATGACCAGTGTCGTGTCATCTTCGAGTCCGGTTTTCAGGAGAGACAGGAATGAGTCCATTTTCTCTTCAGATTCTTCCGAATCCTTGAGTTTGGCTATTTTGTCGAAGTCGAGGCTCTTGAGCCAGATTGTTTTCGCGGAGCCCAGGAAAGCGGGAGTTGCGGCCGATTCAATTATGAGGCCAAGCGCCTGAAGAGGTTTCATTTCGTCGCTGTCGCCGTGAATGATTTCCAGACAGGGATTGCCCTCGAAGTCCTTACCGCAGAGACCTGCGATAATTTCCCGCGCCCTGTTTTTGACGGCATATTCGTCGCCGCCGGTAATAAGATGAATTTTCCCCATTGTTCTGCCGCAGACTTTCACTGACTAATTCAGATTCAACATGTTCTTTTCATGAATTCACGTTTATATATGGTTTTCCAGGAAAACAATGAAACTGTTTTCCTGAAAAACTATCAGTAGCTCAATCTATCCCCGGGATGAAAGTCGTGCCCGGTTTCAGCTGTGCTATCGTTTCCGTCAGGAGTTTTATCGCGCCTTCGACATCGCGGAGATCGCAGATTTCCACCGGTGTGTGCATATATCGGTTCGGAATTCCGATCAGTGATGTTGCAACACCGCCGCGGGTCATCTGAATCTGGGCGGTATCCGTGCCGCCGCTTGCCCTGAATCCGGCCTTTTCCTGGATTTTAATGTTTTTCCTTTTTGCGGTCTCCCTCAGGATTTTGCAGACGACGGGATTGTCGTCTGCGCTTCTGCTGAGGATCGGGCCTTTGCCGAGAACGACGCTGCCGAGGGTTTTCTTTTCAATGTCGGGGGTGTCGGTGGCGAATCCAACGTCAACCGCGAATCCGACATTCGGAGCTATCCCGAAAGCGCTTGTTGTGGCGCCGCGCAGTCCGAGCTCCTCCTGTACCGTGCCGACTCCGTAGACGGAGATGTTGATTTTCCTGGCGCTCAGTTCGCGAAGTGTTTCGGCGACGACAAACGCCCCGATTTTGTCATCCATGCCTTTCGACATGATTCTGTTTTTGCCGAGACGCGTAAAATTTGTTTTTACCGCAACCGGATCGCCGACGCGTACGGTTTTCTCGGCTTCTTTTTTATTTTCGGCGCCAATGTCTATCCAGAGGTTTTTCAGCTCAATTACCTGGCTTCTGTCTTTTTCCTCTGTCAGGTGAATCGGTTTTTTCCCTATGACACCGTGGATCTTCCCTTTTTCAGTGAGGATTTCCACTTCGGTTCCGGGAACCGTTATTTTGTCGATTCCCCCGACATTCCTGAAATAGAGCAGGCCTTCGTCTGAAATATGGACGACTTGGAACCCGATTTCGTCATAGTGTCCGGCGAGCATGACTTTGAAGTCGGCTTTCTCGTTCAGCACACCGATTGTATTACCTGTCACATCGGTATAGACCTTGTGGGCGAACTGTGAAAGGTATTTTCTGTAAACGGCGGCGGTTTCAATTTCAAAACCTGACGGACCCGAACACTTCAGTAGCTGTTCAAGAAAATTCAAACTCTTTTCAGAAAGCATTTTCCATTCTCCTT
>JBAYFV010000028.1:0-18390 GCA_041666985.1 Victivallales bacterium | reverse complement strand
TGACCAACAGCAATTTTGTTTCCAGCAAAGAACTTATTCCGGTGGACACCAAAGGCGAATATCTGTTTACCGGGTGGTTCAAATCCGGCAACAGCAAGGAAAATCAGATTTATGCGGGACTCCTCATGCTTGATGAAAACAAACGTCCCATCAACTCCACTTCTGTTACTGCTCTGGCGGAAAGTGGAACTGCCTTGGCCGCAGAAGCAAAAAAAGGCGAAACAGTTGTCAAAGTCAAGGATGCCTCAAAATGGGAAAAATTGTTCCAGAATAAAGTTTTGACCATCGCGTTTGACACCGATGACAGCGGCGAATATAAGGATCTGCCAAACTACAAGTGCTATGCCGTAAGCAATCTGGAAAAGAAAAACGATGTCTGGGAGGTGACCCTCGCCAAGCCGCTTCCCTCTGATTTCCCCGCAGAAACAAAGGTTCGGGCGCATCAGTCGAGCGGACACTATATGTACGTGTTTAGCCTGAAAAAAAACCTTGCAGACTGGACTAAATACAGCGGCACCGTTAAACCGATGGTAAAATCAGGTTCTCCCGGAAGCGCTTTCTGGCCGGGAACCAAATACGTTCAAGTGCTGATACTTGCCAACTGGGGACAGAAAGACGGCGAAACGTTGCTGTTCAGCAACATAAGTCTGGAAAAAGGTGAACCTAAAAAATAGGTTTCAGATTCGAGATTTTAAATCTCATTTTCAATCCCGGGCAACCCCCCGGGATTTTTTATTTTTTTATTTTTGCCTTGGCTTTCTTCGCCTTTGGGTTCAGGGCGATCATTGGGTTGGCGGCGGAGACAGTGACTGTCGCGGTTGATTTCTCAAGCTCGTCTTCCATGACTCCAACCGTACCGTCGAACGAGTTTTTGCCGTCAGGTTTTATCTCCTTTACGTCCGTAGGCAGACCGATTTTGTCGAGGATGGCTATGAACGGTTCAGGATCAAGTTCCTCCACGTTGACCATTGTCTTGGCATCCCAGACACCGTTGGCGACGAGCATGGCTGCGGCGACAGGAGGGACTCCCGCAGTGTAACTGATGCCCTGCGACCCAAGTTCCTCGTAACATTTATGGTGGTCGGAAACCTGGTATATGAGGATTTCCCGCTTCTTTCCGTCCTTCCATCCCTTGACGAAACCTCCTATGCAGGTCTTGCCGACATATCCCGGTGCAAGCGTCTTCGGATCCGGCAGAAGAGCCTTGACAACCTTCAGGGGCACAACCTCCTGTCCTGTCGTGAGTTTCACCGGCAGATGCGAGAGGAATCCGAGTGTGCGGAGCACGGTGAAAACGTTGATGTAGTGATCTCCGAAACCCATCCAGAAACGGATGCTGTTAGCATCAATGTTCTTGAAAAGTGAGTGCAGTTCGTCGTGTCCGTTCAGATATATGGGGCATTTTCCGACGACCGGGAAATCATATACACGCTTGACGGAATGTGTCGGATATTCCTTCCACTGACGGTCAATCCATGCCCAGACCTTTACGAACTCGCGGAAATTGATTTCCGGGTCAAAATTGGTGGAGAAATACCTGCCGTGGCTTCCGGCATTCACGTCCAGGATGTCAATGGTGTCTATCTTGTCGAAGTAGCGTTTCTTGGCAAGTGCGCAGTAAGCGTTGACCACGCCGGGGTCGAATCCCGCGCCCAGGATGGCGGTAATCCCTTTTTCCGTACAGCGATCCTTCCTTTTCCATTCGTAATTCGCATACCACGGCGGGTTTTCACAGACCTTATCCGGATCCTCGTGGATGGCGGTGTCTATGTAGGCGACACCTGCCTGGATACATGCTTCCAGGACTGACATGTTGACAAAAGCGTTACCGAGATTTATTACAATTTCGGATCCGGTCTCCTTGATGAGCTTGACAGTTGCGGGGATGTCAAGGGCGTCGAGCTGGCGTGAATAAAGTTTTTTCGACGGATCCTTGAGGTGTTTCATTTTTCTAACGCTCTCAATTATCTCGTCGCATTTTGAGAGTGTACGCGAGGCTATGCAGATGTCACCGAGCACGTCGTTGTTCATTGCCGCCTTGTGGGCTGTAACATGCGCGACACCGCCGGCACCGATTATAAGCACGTTTTTCTTCATATGTGGCTCCTGTTTAAATACTTAATATAATTGAACTCCGAACATTCAACATCCAACATTGAACATCGAATGAAAATACAACCTATTTGTTTCTTTCCGCTGTTTTAATGCTTGTAACGAATATTTTTATCAGTTCTTCTGTTTCATCCAGTAATTTTTGAACATAGTCCGCAGTTTTTAACATTTCAAGATGTTTTATAAGGAGAAGCCAGCGTTTCGTCTCTCTAAGTTCCTTCAAGGAAATTTTCAATTTATGAATGAAGCCGTTTTATGATTCCGCAGCCTGGGCTTCTCCATGATTAGGATATGGAGATGTTCCTGAACGCAATAATTGATTAACAAGATGATTTCCTGTCCGTGTATTTGGAAGCATTTCAACAAGCTTTATAATATCTGCCGAGTAAAATAAAAGTCTTTCTTCAAGATCGTATTTTCTTTTTTGATTCATCCTTTTTCCTTAATTCGAAGTTGGATGTTCAAAGTTCATTGTTAAGATAGGCTTTGTTTAAAGTCTTCGTATCCGAACTCGCGGATTTTCTCCACTTTTCCACCGAGTCTGCGTACTACGATGGACGGCATGTGTACGCCATTGAACCAGTTTTTCTTGACCATGGTGTATCCGGCGGCATCCGCAAAGCGGACTTCACTTCCGACCTTCAATCGGTTTTTCAATCCGTATGTGCCGAACACGTCGCCAGCCAGACATGACCGGCCTGCAATCATGAACTTCCGTGATCCAGATGCCGGAGAGGATAGCTTTGGATTTGTCCGGTATATCAGATGATCAAGCATATGCGCCTCCAGTGACGCGTCAACAATCGCGATGTCGAATTCATTGTGTACGACATCCAAAACAGTGGTCACCAGTTCCGCGCAACCGGTTATTGCGGCTTCACCCGGTTCAAGATAGACTTGGACACCGTATTTCCCGCTGAACTCCTTCAGCTTTGCGCAGAATTCCTTCAGGGGGTATCCTTTCTTGGTGAAATGCAGACCTCCGCCAAGACTTACCCATTCCATCTTCTTTAACAAATCCCCATACTTGTTTCCGATGGAATCAAGTGATTTTGCGAGATTCGCAAAGTCGTCGTTCTCGCAGTTGAAATGGAACATCATGCCGCTGATAAGGGGGGCAACCTCTGCAAGCTTTTTCTTGTCTAGAACGCCGAGCCTGGAATATTTCCTTGCGGGATCCGCAAGATCGAAGTGCGAGTAGCTGATCCCCGGATTAACCCTTAACCCGAGCTGTAGTCCACGGACATCTTTATGGTACATCTCAAGCTGTGATGCGGAATTGAAGATCACCTTGTCTGCGAACTTCGCAACCGCCTTGACGTCTTCGGCGGAGTAGCCGACGCTGAATGAGTGGACTTCCTTGCCGAACTTCTCGTGTCCGAGCCTGGCTTCGAACAGGGAACTGCTCGTAGTGCCGTCCATATATTCACGCATGAGATCGAACACACACCAAGTCGAGAAACACTTAAGGGCAAGCAGGGATTTTGCTCCTGAAGTTTCGCGAACCCGCCCGATTATTCTCAGGTTTCCCAGCAGTCTCTTTTCGTCAATCAGGTAATAAGGAGTTCTCAAAATACAATTTCCTTTGATATCAAAATATTCAGAAAGTTTCAATTCCTCAAAAACATGTGCTATAATTTCCCGTAAGGAGCTAAAGTCTAGTTCTGAGTTACGCCAATTTTCCAGATGCCTTTTTCAAGAAAAGCTTCTATGGTCTGGCGGTTTGCCTTATTTATTAAATTAGAGTGCGAGATGTTATGCTCTTTTGCGTATTCGCCAAGCGTCATAATGCGCTTGCCTTCCAAGTACGCAAGCCGCTTGTGATAACTATTCGTAAGAGCCTTGCCGACTATCTCCTCCATAATCCCCGAGGCGCCTTTTCCATCAAACTCATTAAACGCATCGTAATACATTTTCCTGTCGATGAATTTGATATTCACCGGCACAAAACCTTCCCGTATAAGCAGATAATTGTTTATTACTCTTCCGATACGGCCGTTGCCATCGACAAAAGGATGGATGTATTCAAATGTAAGATGCAGTAGGGCGATGCGTTTTATTATATTTTCGTGACTGTTTGCGTTATACCCCGCAAGCATTTTTTCCAGTCTTCCAACCACTTCTTTCGGGTCTGGCGCTATGTGGCCGGCAACCCGAACCCACTCACCATCCTGTCGAAATCTTCCGGCAACATCATCCCGGATATTCGCGATGAGCATTTTGTGAAGCAGCAGAATTACATCGAGAGTAAGCTCATGCTCTTTGGCTTTTGTATCGATATATGAAACTACACGTGCGAGATTTTTTGCTTCAAAAATTTCTCTCTCGGTTATATACCTGTCCAAGTCTATTTGCAAAAGGAGTTTCTCTGTTTCCTCAAGAGTCAGAGTGCTGTTCTCAATGGCATTGGAGTTATACACCTGCTCGGCGACCTCTGCTTCGCTCAATAATTTTATAAGCGACTGTTTCCCGACAGACACAGTATAATACCGCTCCCTGAGGCGACTTATTGTATTAAAAACATGTAAAACTTTTGGCATACTCACAATATGCATTATTTCACGTTTTTATCAACATAACCGTGAAATATTATAATGATTTAGCATTTTTTTACGGTTTTAAATTACCTCAAAATCACCAGTCTCCAGAATAGATTTACCGCAGAAATTCAAGGATAAATATTCCCTAACCCTGACAAAATATACTGCGTCAGGTTATTCTCAGTGGATTTCTCAAGTTTTCCAATCCGCTATATTTTTTCTGACAGGAATTTTTTCAAGTCTTTCTTTGCCTTACGGATCTTGGACGGCCTGGCTTTATTCTTTTTCTTTGATTTAACCGACTTCTCCTTGACTGTCACCGGTTTTATTTTTTCGGCAGATGCTTTTACCGTCTTTTTAAGAGGAACATCAATTTTGACGCCAAATACATCCTCAAAATCCTCGGTCGCCAGTGTATCAGTATCAACGGCACCTTCAGTTATTGCGGAAATCGCAGCAGCCTCGCCTATGAGCTCCTTATGGTCAAGCCCCCGTAATATGAAAAACAGCTCGGGGTTGGAATCGAGTCTTGCCCCGATCCCGTAAAGAACTGCCGCAACATGTTTGCAAAGATCAGCCCAGTCGGGGCATGAACATTCAAGATTTATTTCCGTCGGATGCGGAAACAGTCCGCTGTCTTTCCTTGTGATTATTTCCATGACATTTGAGGACAGCTTCCCTTGGACAAGTTCGATCAGCGAGGCGATTTTACCGGCGCATTCTTTTTTTATATTCTTCCAGATTTTTTCATCTAGGGGCTTTATAGAAACTTGAATCTTATAAAGGCTTGACCCTGATACGAGCGCAAGAATTCTGCCTTTCTCGATTTTAAGGTCAACAACCGAACCGTTTCTGAGATAAGAGCGGCCGCGGGGCAGGCGGTTTGAATAGTCGCTGTACCTTTCCAAATTTTCACACCAGGCTTTTCCCCAGAATGTGCTGGCGATAGTTCTTCCCGATGAAACGACAGGGGAGAGTTTGCCCCCCTTTGCCTCAAGCTTCTTCCGCTGTTTTTCCGCACGAGCCTTCTTTTCAGCTGCTGAGACGTAAGTGAATCCGTAATAGTTCCCGTATCTGTTTCCGTATGACATCGCATGTCCTTCCTGTTATGCTGTATTATATAATATCCGGGGCGGATTTAATATCCATTGAGACGAATTTTACGAGTTCACTGTCGGACATATCGGTGAGGAGTTTTTCACAGCCTCCTGCAAGAAGCTGATCGGACATGCCCTTTTTCTCGTCGATGAGGGCGTCTATTTTCTCCTCAAGAGTGCCACGGCAGATGAACTTATGGACGAGGACATTTTTTTTCTGACCGATCCTGAATGCGCGGTCAGTCGCCTGGTTTTCGACCGCCGGATTCCACCAGCGGTCAAAGTGAATCACATGTGATGCCTCGGTCAGGTTGAGTCCGATTCCTCCCGCCTTGAGGGAGAGGATGAAGAAAGGCGGGCCGTTTTCCCTCTGGAAATCCTGGACTAGAAGGTGTCTTTCCTTGATCGGGGTGCTTCCGTGTAACACTAGCCCGGTTCTGCCGAATATCTTTTCCAGATAGGATTTCAAGGTGTCCGTTATCTCCCTGAACTGCGTGAAAACAAGGACCTTCTCCTGCCTTGACGCTATTTCCTCGGTTATCTCCCGGATACGGGCGAATTTGCCGCTGTCGGCAGGCTGATATGCGCCATCCGAAAGCCACTGTGAAGGATGGTTGCAGATCTGTTTGAAACGCATCAGATAAGCGAAGATCAGCCCCCTCCTTTTGATTGAATCGGCCTCTTCTATTTTCTGCGCCAGCTCTTTCACCGAATCCTGGTAAAGCAGAGCCTGTTTTGCGGACAAAGTACAGAACGCCTTCAGTTCGGTTTTATCGGGAAGGTCTGTAATTACCGTTTTATCCGTCTTTAATCTTCTCAGAATATAAGGTTTTGTGATGCTTCGGAGCGGTGCATAGTTGACACCGGAGTCGGATGAGAGCTTCTTTGCGAACTCCGCAAATTCCTTCTGGGTTCCCAGGAGGGACGGGCAGATGAAATCAAAAATGGACCACAGATCCGAGAGCTTGTTCTCTACAGGTGTGCCGGTCAGGACAAAACGGCATTTGGCATCAAGCTGTTTCACTGCCCGTGTCTGCTTGGCACCGGGATTTTTAATTGCCTGGGCCTCGTCAAGGACAGCGAGTGACCATTTCATCTTTTTCAGCCATTCCATCCTGGTAATCATGCTGTAGGTGGTTATCACTGCATCATAAGCGGCCAGGTGCCTTTCAGGAGATTTGGCCGCAAGATCAAGTTCCTCCTGCGATGTTTCGGAAGGGTGCGCGTAAAATATTTTCAGCGCCGGTGCGAATTTCGCAGATTCGGATTTCCAGTTGGCGACCAGGGAGGAGGGGACAACCAGAACCGATGTTTTACGTCCGGAATTTCCCGCCGTCTCATTCTCTTTTTTAATCAGCAGCAGGATCGCGAGAAGCTGAACGGTTTTCCCGAGCCCCATATCGTCGGCAAGGCAGGCGCCAAGTCCGAGTTTTGATATGAACCAGAGCCATTTTACCCCGGTTTCCTGGTAATGCCTGAGTTCCGCCTTCAATCCTTCCGGCTCAGGACAAATGATTTTGCCGGGTTCGCGGAGGCCGGAAAGAATCTTTTCGAAATCACCCGCTGCGGCAATGTCGGCCCAAGTGCCGGATTCATCTTTCCCGGAAACTGCAGTGTCCTCCCCTATTCCGGCACCTGACAGCATTCTCATCGCGTCAATGAATGAAATCCCATCCCTGTCCCCGTCCTCCTTTATCTTCCGCCACTGTTCAAGAACCTCTTTCAGCTTATCTGGATCCGCCTCGACCCATTTCCCCTTCAGGAAGACAAGCCCTTTTGCGCAAGTCCTGAGCTTTTCAATCTCCTCCTGCGTAAGTTCCTCGTCGCCGAGAGTCATTCCGCACGAGCAGGTCAGAAGGGCGTCGAAACCGAGGGTGTTTTTGTTTTTCAGGTCAATGGAAACCTTGACTTTGGGACGCGGCGGATTTGCGCTGCGCCACCAGTCGGGGATCCTGGTGATAACACCGCTAGATTCAAACAGATGAACGTCCTTGAGAAATTTGTAGGCGTCGCCGGGGGACCACGCAAGCGGGCGGAAAATCTTTTTCGACTCCAAAAGTTCCTTTATGAACGGACTCTTCTCCGATGCCCTCTGAACGGGCATGAGAAGGGAAAGCAGCGCCTTGTGGTTCCCTCCACCGGAATATTCATGAAGGGCGTTCGAGAGCGGCAGATGCCTGGCTTCCCCTTTTTCAGAAAGGCGGTGGGAATAGGTGACTATGAATGCGAACGGCATCGCGGGATTTTTCTTGTTCTCCGCAAGGTGGAAAGTCACTTTCCCGAGAAGCCTGTATTCGGGGTTCAGCGACTTCAGCCATTCTTTCACACCGCCCGGAAAGGCTTTGATCTTTTGCCTGGCGGAAAGGTCAAACTCATTCCATATTGCAATGATAACGTCCTGATTAATGTATTCCGAGCCGGTCATGGGCGGAGCTTCCAGTATCATTTCCGCCAGTTCCGCTGGACTTGGCGGACTGATGCCGACTTCGTCCGTGGTTTCCAGATCCTGGATATGGGAAAGCCTTGTCAGATATTCACCGGACAGTCTGCGCCAGAAGGCGAATGAAGGATGGAGCGGCATCTTTGATTCCAATGACACGAGACACATCAGTCCGTCTGCGGAAGACTTTGCGAATTCCGCAAAAATCGTGTTGGAAAAAGCGGTGTCAAAGGTATTTTCAGCTTCCTCCGATTCCAATACGTATAAATGCCTGTGTGGGCTTAGGGCCAATACGAGTCCCATAAATATCCGGTTCCATGAATGGTTTTTAAAAGACGGCTAACATATATGAAAGGTCCGCTCTTTCAATAATTGCTTGCCAATAAAACTTTTGCCAGTGAAGCGTCCGGCTGATTTTTCTGAGTTAAATCCGCCATTTCCCAAAACTCTGCGAACTTCGCGTATTTCCTTTGCGATCTTTGCGGTTAAGATTCAATGCTTTTACCGCAGAGTACGCTGAGATTAAGACGCAGAGTGCGCAAATGGAAGAAAAATGTGTATAGCATAAAGTATTCGGGGTATCACCCAGAGGCAAAATCAATTTCGGGATGGTATCCCGAGTTACCTTATTGGAAGGCCTGATGGTTACAGCAATCTATTCTTTATCTTTGCCACACCCGGCAAATCAGTTTGCATTTCACCGTAAATTCATTATGGTAAACAAGCTTGATCGGATTATTTGTTGTGACAGGTTTGATGGGGATACATATAGATATGCGGGATGATGATGATAAATCGAAATAAAATCAGAAAGTATGCCAGGGAGATCGGAAGGCAATTCCATCCGGATCGAATAATATTGTTTGGTTCATATGCCAGCAATTCGGCTAAAGAGGACAGTGATGTGGATATTCTGGTTATAATGGATCATGACAATCCCAGAAATGTGGATCAAGCCATCGCAATACAGCTTAAGGTGGATGCCCCATTTCCAATGGATTTGATAGTAAAACGTCCGGCTGATATTTCTGAACGAGTGTCAATGAATGACACATTTTTAAAATCTGTGCTTCAGGAGGGACGGGTGCTGTATGGATAATCCTGTTGCAGAATGGCTTGAGAAAGCCGAAGAAGATTTTCGTGCCGCGACGACCCTCCATAGACTGCGCAGAAATCCTGTTCACAACGCCGTATGTTTTCATGCACAGCAATGTATCGAAAAATATCTCAAGGCAATACTCGAAAAAAAAGGTGTTGTTGTCCGTAAAATCCATGCGTTGCCGATCTTGCTGGATCAATGTGCAGATTCACATCCTTTCCTGATTGCCATGCGTGATGACATGGTACGTCTTTCAACTTATGCCGTTGAGTTCCGTTATCCTGGCGAATCAGCCACTGCGGCAGACGCGAAGGAAGCGATTCGAATAATGAAAATGTCACGTTCTGAACTTAAGTCAGTTCTGGGATTGTGAATTATCGAAATAATCAAAAATTAGGAGCCATTATAACAGAATTATTTATTTTCTTTTAGGTTCGTCCTAAAAGAAAATCAGACATAGTGTTTTAAGCGTTCATCGCTGTGTTGCTTCTCCAGAAAACTAGCACTTTTCAAATGCAATAAGCAGACAACGAAGAGCGCGTCCATTTGGGCGCGCCTTCTTGTTTGTACTTTTTGCATGGGCTGTGCTAGGCCTTCTGGAGAGGTGCGAACTTGGAGTCCGCGCCCTCTTTTTTGGGTTTGCGAATTCCGCAAACCCGAAAGGCCAGACCATAGCTTATGCGTATCCTCTTCATCACCCGAGATTTTGCCGGAGCCAGTCTCTGCCACCGCCTTGATGCCCTCGTCATTCCACGCAGGTATTATCTCACTGACATCGGAGCGATGTTCGCAAACCAAGATCAGCAACAATTAGAGGATTGCGGGTATTTATGAAACCTCCTTTGCCCAACACAAACACTGATCATCTGCAATCCAACCGGCCGTGGCCGGTGAACCCTATTTATGCTTCTGGACTTTCGCGTTCATGCGAATTCTTTGATGAACTTGGGCACTACGCGGGGATGCCATTCCATGCCTTTCAGTTTGACGGAGCTATTGTTCCAATGTTCCATGATGGGCCAATATGGAATTCTCCCGTAGAGTTACTTCTTGCAAGCAGCAATTTTTTCGTGGCAGTCAATGAAGTGCCATTCAATGTTAGAAATTTCTGTCTTTCCATTCACGAGCAGACAGGGGAGGCGGTTTGCGTGTCCGATATCGGGTCTGACTTCCATGAGGGACACGGCTTAAGCGAAGAGGATTGCTTTGTGCTTGAAGCGCCACATTTTTGGCTTCCACAGACACATGAGGCCTACATGGATTCACTCGATCACGATGATCGAAAAACTATTCGCCGTCTACACGCACGAAATGCCCACCTTGAAATCGTGTATGATGGGGATGTTCATGACTTGTGGATGCCTATGCGCAGTTTCTACCGTGATCGTATGGTTAAGCATTTTGGCTATTCTGTAGCCATGGCGGAGCGCATTACTGGAACGGTGGACATATCGTTGCGTCACATGGCGAAACTCGGAACGGCACTTGTATTGGGGGTTTTTTCGGGAAGCCGACAGGTAGCTGTTAGTATCTTTGAGCGTTCTCGTGGTTGCGTGTTTCACTATACGGATGTGACAGATCCATCCTATGAGAGTAACCTTTGCCGGTTTGCCATCGCTAAAGGCGTTGAATATGCTATTCAACAGGGTGACGTATTTTTTGATATTGGACATTTATGGGAGGATGATGGCATGGGTTGCGATTTCTCGTTTAAACGATGTCACGTCCCTAAGTGCGAAAAACGCAAGAACCGATTGCTCTGTTTTACACTAATGACACATGAGGGAAGGAGCCACTTTTTTGCAAAGAACCCACACGATAAACTTTTTGCACCCTTTTATTTGGATGGGAAACTAATTCTTGATCACCACACAGTATCCATGGCCTCGGAAGCTCAAATGGTAGAGCACCGCACTTTTAATGCGGAGGTTGTTCGTTCGACTCGAACCCGGGGCACCATTTTAAACATTTCCAAGGTGGAATGACAGATGATGGGAAGGATAAGGCGCTGCGCCGGAAGAAAACAAAGTCCATCCTATAGGCACTGGTGTGTCATCCGCCCATATTGTCACGAAGTTCGCAAGCCATGATCAGCAACGTTTAAAAGATTGGAGGTATTTGTAAAAACTTCGCTTACCAAGATATCAACCCGAAAGGAAATGCTGGACATTCCGACTTTTTCCTGGCTTAACCCGAAGTGTGAGGTTTTGGAAACGGAGAAATGCGGCAAAGGTATGTTTGCAAAGCTGCGAATTGCGCGAGATGAGCGTTTGTGTATATTCGGGGGGGGGTAGTGTCGGCAGAAGAAGAGGATGGAGACCTTGGCATTCAAATTGATGAGGATTTGAGCATGGTGCATCCTTTTGCCGACGATCCTGCCAATTTTATCAACCATAGTTGTTCTCCGAATGCCGGGCTCAAGGGGCAGATCATGTTGGTGGCGATGCGAGAAATAGAAGCGAACGAAGAAGTCACATTTGATTATGGCATGTGTCTGTATCCGTCGCCCGGCGCACCACGTTACTATATGAAATGCTTTTGCGGCTCAAAAAATTGCCGGGGTTCGGTGACTGAGGATGACTGGCAACGTCCAGAACTTCGGCATAAGTACAAGGGCTATTTTTCATGGTACATCCAAGAGAAGATTGACAAATTGAATCGAGAAAAACGGAGAAAGAGTAAATGACCGGCCTTTCCATGCTCTGC
The DNA here is from genome assembly GCA_041666985.1 of Victivallales bacterium. Taxonomy (GTDB): domain Bacteria; phylum Verrucomicrobiota; class Lentisphaeria; order Victivallales; family GWF2-50-93; genus GWF2-50-93. The sequence continues at coordinate 6,396 of JBAYFV010000028.1, read as the reverse complement.
ATTCTGATCGTTCCATTTTTATATATGGCGGCCAACATGCTGGACAAGTTCCAGCTGCGTGGAAACGATGGGGACTCGCAACCTGGGGCGCTTATGGCGCTGGGAGGTTTTTTCTCGTTGCTAGGAGTGCTCCCGCTTGGGATCTGGATTTATGCCACTGGAACGGCGTTGGGAGGATTGGAAAACATCTTGCCTCTGGTGTTCAATGAACTGCTTTATATGGCTGGTATGTGGATCTACATGGTGGCGATGAAGACAGAGGAGCCGTCACGAGTGGTGCCGTTCTTCCAAGCGATTCCGGTATTTGGCTTGCTCGGGGCATTCTTGCTGCTGAATGAAAAAATGACGGTGATTCAACTGCTGGCGGTGGGCATGCTGACAGGCGGTGGATTCCTACTTTCGTTCCACAAGGGAAAGGTGAAGAGAAAACTTGTTGTGTTGATGTTGCTGTCATCGGCTCTATTGGCAGGATATGATGTTATCTTTGCGGAGTTCGGACGGGATATTCATCCAGCATCGGCAATATTCATCACTCTTACCGCAAAGTCATTTTGGACAGTGTTCATCTTTGTTGGAAAAGAGGAACGACGCGGGTTTGAGCTTGGACTGCGGACACGACTCAAGTTGCAGTCGGTTTCAGAAATATCCTGCATGCTGGCGGATATTAGCCTCTGTTACTTCCTGCTTTGTTTCCCTGTGGCGCTAGTGCAGGCAATCAGTTGCACACAGCCTCTGTTTGTCTTTGTAGCCGCGCTGCTGATAGCCCGTTACTTTCCGAAGGTCATTTGCGAGGAGATTCAAGGTTTGACCGTAGCGCAAAAGGCAATCGCCATCATCCTGATGGTGGCTGGCGGAATCATCCTGTCGGTATGAGTAATTTTTCCAGAAACTGGAAAAATTATTCTTGATTTCTCAATCCTCACTGATTACCAAAGAGTAACGGCCTTCCTCTATAATTTACTAATCGTCTCATAATTGTTTAGACCCCACCGCCTTTGCCATGCCCGCCATAGCATCTTAGCGACGGGGGCGTCGCTGGTGAATAAGATTGGGGGGCTAGGTGACGATCACCCTAGCCTCCCCAATCTTATTCACCAACGGGATAAACCCGTTGAGGCCTCCATTCTATACTGAACTGCACCAAAGAGACATATAAAAATCAAAAGACCTATCAGTTGTTTGCATTCGTGGAAATATAGTTTACAATACAGGAGTGAATATTCATTCCGCAATATTTGGAGAAATTGCATCATGAGGGATTCGGACAAGCCTGATGTGGTGATTGATGCGGCGCTGGAGCTCATTGCAGAACACGGTTTCCATGGAGTTTCGATGGCGATGATTGCCAAGAAAGCCGATGTGGGAATGGGAACGATATACCGTTATTTCTCCGGTAAGGACGTGCTTATATCTGAAATGTACAAGGTTGTCGAGGACAGGATTTACGTGGCAGTTGCAGACGGCTATTCCAGGGAAAAGACTGTTAAGGAAAGGTTTTTCCATCTTGTTTCGACTCTGATCAAATATCTTATCAAACACCCCTTGGAATTCAGATATATGGAGCAGTACCATAATTCCCCGTATGGAGTCGCATTCCGGAAAAATCTGATTTTAAACAATTCCAACGGTGAACCGGACATATTCAAAGAGCTTTTTCAGGAGGGAATCAAGCGGAAAGTTCTGAAGGATCTGCCTATTCTCATGCTTTTCTCACTGGGATTGGGGCCGCTGGTTTCATTGACAAGGGATCATATTTTCTCCCTGTCTTTGCTTGATGGTGAGCTGATAAACAGGGCGGTTGAAGCCTGCTGGGACGGAGTGAGACAGCACTCCTGATTTGAAAGCTTAACATTTAATTTATTTTTCCTGAAAAATCGTTTTTCAGAAAAAATATCATGATGAAACAAGGTGAAAGATGATAAATAACAAGATAAGTTTAATCGTCATTTTGTGCATTGTTGCGGTTGCTGTGTTTAGCACCGGTTGCGGACGTCGCGGTGGAGCAATGCCAGCAATGCCAGACCCCGAGGTTTCGATCCTCACTGTTAAAACAGAGCGAGTAGTGCTGACAACGGAGTTGCCCGGACGCACAACCGCATATCTGGTGGCGGAAGTCCGTCCCCAAGTAGGAGGCATCATCCAGAAACGGTCTTTCGAGGAAGGGGCGGAGGTGAAGGAGGGAGATGTTCTCTATCAGGTTGATCCTTCTCTTTATCAGGCGACTTATGACAGGATGAAGGCTGAACTCGCCAAGGCCGAAGCCAAAATAACCCCCCTGAAGAACAAATATGCAAGACACAAGATACTGATTGAAACCAAAGCGATAAGCCAGCAGGATTTCGACAACACCGTAGCCGACTTCAATACCGCAGAAGCTGAAGTCCATGCATGCAAGGCCTCTGTTGAAACAGCCCGGATCAATCTGGAATACACTAAGATTGTGGCGCCCATTTCAGGACGCATAGGAAAATCACATGTGACAGTAGGCGCGCTTGTGATGGCCAATCACATCCTTCCGCTTGCCGTAATCCAAAAACTTGATCCAATTTTTGTGGATGTCACCCAGTCAAGCGCAAATTTCCTGCGCCTGAAGAGGAGTGTGCTGGAAGGCCTGGTAAAAAGCAACAACGTAAGGGGGGCGAAGGTGAAACTTTCCTATGAGGACGGCTCCCCCTACCCCCTTGAAGGCATCATGCAGTTCAGTGACATTACAGTCGACCAGAGCACCGGTTCATACACCCTGCGCATAGTCTTTCCAAATCCTGAAAACGCGCTTCTTCCCGGAATGTATGTGAGGGCGATGGTGGAGGAGGGGATCATTGAAGACGCAGTCCTCGTACCGCATCAGGCGGTAACCCGCAACATGCGCGGGGAGCCAGCCACTTTTGTCATGGACTCCGCCGATAAGGTGGCAACAAGGAATCTTTCCGTTGATCGTTCAATAGGCGATAAATGGCTTGTCAAGGCCGGACTCAAGGCCGGAGACCGTGTGATAATCGAGGGAGTCCAGAAGATCAGGCCGGGAATCCAGGTGAAAGTCGTCCCGTTCAAATCCCAGGAAACTCCAGTCATCATGCAAGCCGTGAAAAATTAAAGGTCATACTGATGTTGTCACAGTTTTTCATAGGCCGTCCGATATTCGCATGGGTGATAGCCATCATGATGATGCTGTCGGGTGTCATCTCGATATTCACGCTGCCGGTCTCCCAGTATCCGCCCATAGCCCTTCCGGAAATATCCGTGGACGTGTTCTATCCCGGCGCTTCCGCAAAGACAATCGAGGACACTGTAACGCAGGTCATGGAACAGAAAATGATCGGTGTCGACCATCTCTGCTATATTTCCGCAACAAGCGATTCCGCCGGATATGCGACAATAACCCTGACTTTCGATGCCGGCACCGATCCTGATGTCGCCCAGGTCCAGACTCAGAACAAGGTGCAACTCGCCATGCCCTCGCTCCCGCAAATTGTCCAGGAGCAGGGAATAAGGGTCACAAAATCCACTGCCAACTTCCTGATGGTCGTCGGGTTCATATCCGAGGACAACAGCATGAACCGCGATGATCTCACCGACTATGTAGTCGCGAACATACAGGAGCAGATCAGCAGGGTCAGGGGCGTCGGCGAAGTCATGACCTTCGGCTCCCAGTACGCGATGAGGATATGGCTGGATCCGGACAAGTTGAACAGTTACAGGCTGACTTCCGAGGATATCAAGCAATCCGTAAGGTCTTACAATGTACAGGTATCCGCAGGCCAGCTCGGAGGAACGCCTTCGGTTAAAGGGCAGCGTCTGAATGCAACCATTAATGTCCAGAACCTCATGCAGACCCCGGAACAGTTCGGGCAGATCCTCCTGCGCGTCAACAGCGACGGCTCCACCGTAAGACTTAAGGATGTTGCAAAAGTGGAGATAGGCAGCGAAAGCTATGACGCAGTGGGGAACTACAACGGCAAACCTGCCGCTGGAATGGCCATAAAGATGTCTGTCGGGGCAAACGCCCTCTCCACTGTCAAAGGCGTCAATGACAGGCTCACCGAGCTTTCAAAATTCTATCCCCAGGGAATGTCCACAGTATATCCGTACGACACAACTCCCTTTGTGAGGATTTCCATACATGAAGTGATAAAGACACTTGTCGAGGCGATTATCCTGGTTTTTCTGGTCATGTTCGTATTCCTCCAGAATTTCCGTGCAACCATTATTCCGACGATCGCAGTACCGGTTGTCCTTCTCGGCACGTTTACAGTCCTCAAAATGTGCGGATACTCGATCAACACCCTGACGATGTTTGCGATGGTCCTGACGATCGGTCTGCTGGTCGACGACGCCATTGTTGTGATTGAGAACGTTGAGAGGCTCATGAGCGAGGAGGGTCTTTCCCCGGAAGAAGCGACCAGAAAATCCATGAAGCAGATAACCGGGGCGCTTATCAGCATCGTAATGGTGCTGACGGCAGTATTCATACCAATGTCATTCTTCGGCGGTTCGACAGGTGTCATATACAGGCAGTTCTCCATAACGATAATATCCTGTATGGTCCTTTCGGTGATTGTTGCGCTGATATTCACTCCGGCCTTGTGCGCGACTATTCTCAAGCCTGTCAAGAAAGGCCATGTTGTTTCCGAAGAGGGATTTTTCCTGTTAAGGCCGTTCTTCACATGGTTCAACAGGGTTTTCAACCGCAGCAGGGACGGTTATCTGTCAATTGTCGGAAGAATCCTGGAAAAGAACGCCCGCTACGTGGTGATATTCTTCCTTATTGTCGCCGGAACTGGTTACCTCTTCATGAAACTGCCGAAGGCTTATCTTCCTGACGAGGATCAGGGTATCCTCTTCGTGCAGGCAATGCTTCCTCCGGGTTCGACACAGGAACAGACAATCAAGGTGGTGGGAAAAATACAGAAGCATTTTCTGGAGGATCAGAAGGAGGCCGTGGAATCCTGTTTCGCGGTTGCCGGTTTCAGTTTCGCCGGAAGAGGACAGAACGCCGGACTGGCATTTGTAAAGCTGAAGGACTGGAAATTCCGGAAAAGGCCTGATCTCAAGGTCAATGCAGTGGCAGGCAAAGCGATGGGGGCATTTTCCGCCTACAGGGAGGCCTTGGTTTTTGCATTCCCCCCTCCGGCGGTAATCGAACTGGGTACAGCGAACGGTTTTGACTTCATGCTTCAGGACCGCGGTGGAATCGGACATGAAAACCTTATGCAGGCCCGAAACCAGCTTCTTGGAATGGCCGCACAGAATCCAAATCTCGTGATGGTCAGGCCGAACGGGCTTGACGACACCCCGGAGTTCAAGATCGATATTGACTGGGAGAGGGCTGGCGCGCTTGGTGTCTCGATAACCGACATACAGGATTCGATATCTTCAGCCCTCGGAGGCTCATACGTTAACGATTTCATAGACAAGGGGCGCATCAAGAAAGTCTACATGCAGGCCGACGCCCAGTTCAGGATGAAACCGGAAGACCTGGACAAGTGGTTTGTGCGGAACAAGACCGGAACGATGGTGCCGTTCAACTCATTCGCAAAAACCAGCTGGGCCTACGGCTCACCCCGTCTTGAAAGATACAACGGTTTTGCATCGTCCCAGATAATGGGACAGGCTGCACCTGGGAAAAGTTCGGGCGATTCGATGAAAATCATGGAGGAACTGGCCTCAAAACTTCCACAGGGGACAGGTTTCGAATGGACAGGTCTTTCCTACCAGGAAAAGATATCCGGATCTCAGGCTCCGCTCCTATATGGGATTTCACTGCTGGTGGTCTTCCTTTGCCTTGCGGCCCTTTATGAGAGCTGGTCAATCCCGTTCGCCATCCTCCTTGTTGTGCCCCTCGGAGTTTTCGGCGCGATTCTGGCGACTTGGACAAGGGGCCTTTCAAACGACGTCTATCTACAGGTCGGACTCCTCGCCACCATCGGCCTTTCTGCGAAGAACGCAATACTCATTGTAGAATTTGCAAGGGACAAAATGGGACACGGGGCGAATCTCCTGGATGCAACCATTGAAGCCTGCCGCATCCGTCTGCGTCCCATCCTGATGACATCTTTCGCCTTCATCTTCGGGGTGACACCTCTCGCCATGAGCACCGGAGCCGGTTCGGGGGCACAGAACTCCATCGGTACTGGAGTGTTGGGCGGAATGCTTACCGCTACCGTCCTCGCCATATTCTACATTCCCCTGTTTTTTGTCATTGTCCTACGGACTTTCAAAAGGGGAAAGAAGGCGTGATTTGTGTCATTATGAGGATATGTGGAAACAGCCTCATCAAGTCCTATCCGCGCGTGACTGTCCCGGGCGAGGACGACCACCTTGTCCACAAGGGCGGAAATCTTTTCCGCCGGAAGAAATTTCGAATACTTCCGGAGAAGGCTCTTGCAGGGGACCTTC
>JBAYFV010000027.1:0-18461 GCA_041666985.1 Victivallales bacterium | reverse complement strand
TCACATTTCAGACCCTGTCGGGACAATCTGAGGATATCTTTAATACATTTTCACTTCGTGATTCTTCGTCTTCTCCTAACGCCGACACAAAAACTGACGGGAAAAAAGATTCTCTGAATCCGGATCAAGGAAAGATGGTGGTGGGGGGAGGATTCGAACCTCCGAAAGCATAGCTAGCAGATTTACAGTCTGCCCCCTTTGGCCACTCGGGAACCCCACCAAGGAGATTTTCCATTTGCGATTTCAATTTCGAAGAATTGAGCGCTCGAAAAAAAACCGACAAACGAAAATAATGGAGCGGGTGAAGGGAATCGAACCCTCGTGATCAGCTTGGAAGGCTGGAGCATTACCATTATGCTACACCCGCATGAAAAATAAAATTACAGGCCGACAAAATAGCGTAGGGATTTTTATTTTCAAGAGAATATTGGTGTTTTTTTTTATTTGGGGATGATTGCCGCCGCCTTGTTCTGGCAAGATAAAAGAGCTATGTAGTCCCCGAGTATCATTGAAGACTCTTCAAGGAAAATATCTTTTTCGGGTTTCTTGGATTTACCCTTGCCGGACACTTTCTCATCCAGTAACGGGGCTTCAAGTTTCATAAGAGAATACTGCTGCTCGGAGATTTTCTTTTCCTCCTTATACAAATCCCATCTTTTCCCCTCATTGAGCGTAACCGTCTTGTTCTCCCTCATTTTACGGAACCGTTCGATATTGGCTGACAGTATTTTAAACTCATTTTCAGACAGTCTGCGTTCTGCCGATTTAACATTAAGCGCGGGAATGGATTTCCCTGTGTCGGAAAAGGTTTCATACTTTACGGGATTAATGGTGTCCCAGGGGAGGGCGTGTTCCAGGTATTCTTCGCCGATCTCCATGGCGTCGGTGAAAGAGGGGAAAACAATATCGGGGCGGACACCTTTATTCTGCGTTGACTCACCGTTGATTCTATAGAACTTTGAAGTTGTTATCTTCAGGGAACCGGAAGACGACTTCACCCCGTAATGCCTCAGGAAAGCGTCCAAGTCAAAAATAGTCTGGACAGTCCCCTTTCCGTGCGTATGGCTGTCACCGATGATTATGCCCCTGCCGTAATCCTGGATCGCCCCTGCAAAAATCTCAGCCGCCGAAGCGCTAAGTCTGTTTACAAGAACTACCATCGGCCCGTCGTAGCAGATGTTCTTGTCGGGATCGTTTTTAATCTCAACGGAACCGTTCTGATTCCTGACCTGGACTACAGGGCCGCGTTTGATGAACAGGCCGGTAAGGGATATGGCTTCGAAAAGGCTTCCGCCCCCGTTGGATCTGAGATCCAGGAGGACTCCGTCAACTTTTTCCCTATTGAAGTCTTCGAGTATTTTCTTCACGTCGTTTGTCGAGCTTTTGAAATTCTCCTTTCCGCTGGACGCCCCCTCGAAATCGAAATAAAACGAAGGCAGGGTGAGCACTCCGATTTTCTTCTCGGTTCCGTCTTCCAGTTTCACTTTGCGGATTTCGCTTTTCGCCTCCTGTTCTGTGAGTTTCACCGTATCACGCCTGATTGCGATTATTTCAGGGATGGCATTGATTCCCCTGTCGGCTTTCAGGACGGTAAGCTTCACAGCAGTGTCTTTTTTGCCCCTTATCATGTTTACAACTTTTGTCAGAGGCATGTCAATGACATCCACTGTCTCTCCGTTCTCCTGGGCCACGGCGATAATCCTGTCTTCGGGCTTCAACCTTCCGTCAATGTCAGCCGGTCCGCCGGGAACGATATTGACAATCTTGGTATATCCGTCTTCCGTGGTGAGGGTTGCACCTATCCCGACCAGAGAAAGCCTCATCTGGATGTTGAAATCATCGACCGTGCGGGGCGACATGTAACCTGAATGGGGGTCATAGACGTTGGCAAGCGCCGTAAGATAAATTTCGAGAACATCAATGGCCTCGTTCTCCTTCAGATATTTGAGGTTGTTGTTGATTCTCCTCATGACACGCTCTTCCGGGGTTCCCTTGTCCCATTTTGCAATAAGAGATGTCCCGTTTTCCTCGCCGTCGGCTTTTGTCCTGTTTTTTTGCTCTTCGGCAGACTCCTTCGCGGCCCTGTCCATGAGCCGGAAGCTGACAATCTCGTTTTTAATTCTCAGTCTCCAGAGCTCCCTCTGTTCTTTTGAATCGGACGGCCACTGCGCCTTTGTCCTGTCTACCGTATAGGTTTCATCGGTGCTGAAATCCATCTTCTCCTTAATTATCTCTTCCGCCATGTTCCGGCACTCCTCGGCTTTTCTCAGCAGGTAGCTGTACGCTTCAAAAGCAAAAGAGGCATCACCGTCAAGGAGCATTTTATCCAGTTCCGTGCGGTATTTTTCGAAGACTCTGATATCCCCCCGGGTAAGATAAAGTTTAGCCGGATCCAGGGTCTTGAAATATTCATCGAAAAGCTGTTTTGATATTTCTTTGTCCAGAAAGTGACGCCTGTAATGCTCCTTGCTGAAAATATTGGCTGTAATGCGGGCGACGATTCCCTGATCCCTGTCGGGTTCAACTGCATGGACGGCTGCCGTCATTGCAAAAACAGCAGCTGAAAATGCCGTGATTTTCAAAAAACGAGAAAGTGATTTGATTCTGGTCATTTTATTCCCCGGTATTAATTGTACTTATTGAAAGAGCAAATATGTATTTTGATTTTCAGTTTTCAACCCTTGTCAGGAGATGATAATGAATTTAACTTATGCCGCCGTTAAATTATAACAGGCGACAAATTGATAGACAGCGAATAACCGTGAAAGTTCAATCCCCCCCCTTCGCGTTAAAAGAAAAAAAACAAATGGAGTTTGCGTCATGAACATGCTTGAAAACATTCCCTCCTCCCCGAAAATGAAGAGAAAGGAATATCGGTCCGCCATGACAAGGCTTGAAAACAAGACAGGCGAACTCCAGAGAGAAGCGGTCAACTCGAAGATTCCGGTGATTATCATATTTGAAGGCTGGGGTGCCGCAGGGAAGGGGACTCTTATAAATAAACTGATGATGGCTTTCGATCCCAGGGGATACAATGTCCACCCGATCAAAGCTCCTACAGAGGAAGAACAGATGCGTCCTTTTCTTTGGCGTTTCTGGACTAAAACCCCCGAAAAGGGGAGGATAGCCATATTTGACAGGAGCTGGTACAGGCGTCTGTCTGTTGAGAGGGTGGACGGGAAAACCGGCAAGAAAGATTGGAAGAGGGCGTATCACGAAATAAAATCTTTTGAGAAACAGCTGGTGGACGACGGCTGCCTGATAGTGAAATTCTTCCTGCATATCAGCAGGAAGGAGCAGAAAAAAAGATTCAGGGAGCTGCTTGCAAACCCTGCAACAGAGTGGCGTGTCACCAAGGACGACTTGCGGCATCACAGGCAGTACGGCAAATACTTCAAAGTCTTCGGTGAAATGCTTGAAGGCACTGATACTGATTATGCGCCATGGACTATTGTCGAGTCAAAAAATCACAATGCGGCCACCCGTAAGATATTCATGGAAATCACTGGCAGGCTCAGGGAAAAACTGTCAGTTCCGACAACTGCAAGTCCTTCCTGTCCGGTATCGGGCAAATCCGAATCCGCAGGGAAAAGCATAATAGGCGAATCCGATCTTTCCCTTTCCCTGAGCCGCGGGGAATATCTTGAAAAGTTAAAGAAGTGCCAGGAAAGGATGAGGGAGCTTGAATATGAAGTTTACAGGAAGCGCATTCCTGTCCTTATTCTCTACGAGGGCTGGGATGCCGCCGGAAAGGGGGGCAACATCAGACGGCTCTCCCAGTCTCTTGATCCGAGAGGTTACGAGGTGGTTCCGGTCGCCGCCCCTAGCGATGTTGAAAAACGGCACCATTATCTCTGGCGCTTCTGGAACAGGATTCCCAAAGCGGGGCACATTGCGATTTTTGACAGGACATGGTACGGAAGAGTCCTTGTCGAACGTGTTGAGGGATTTTGCTCTCAGGCGGAATGGAACAGGGCTTATGATGAAATAAATGAAATGGAAAAACAGTTTTCAGATTTCGGGGCGGTCACTGTAAAATTCTGGCTCAACATTGACAGGGACGAGCAGCTTAGAAGATTCAACGAGAGGCGGAAAAACGTATGGAAACAGTGGAAGATAACCGAAGAAGACTGGCGAAACAGGGAGAAATGGGATCTTTATCTGGGCGCTGTTGATGAAATGCTTTTAAGAACCAACACCTTGCATTCCCCATGGACTGTGGTTGAATCGAACTGCAAGCTTTATGCAAGAATAAAAACATTGGAAACTGTCATTGAATCTGTAAAAAAGGCATTGTAAGGAAAAGTAGACGAATTAAGGTATGTGTCCTTTTTCTAAATTGAGGAGAGCTTCGGATCCGTGACCATATTGAATATGAAATTATCAAGACCTCTCGCTGTTTTGCTTGTTGTCGCGATATGGGCTGGGATTTACCTGCCCGGTCTGGGCAAGCGCGAAATCCAGGGCAATGAGCCCAAAAGGATGCTTCCGTCCATGGCCATGTTAGAGGGCGGCAACTGGATAACGCCGGAGCTGGCAGGAGAGCAGTACTACAAGAAGCCGCCCCTGATAAACTGGATTATCGCAACATCGTTCCTTATAGCGGGCAACCAGTCCGAACTTGCCGCCCGCCTGCCTTCGGCGGTTTCAATATTATGCTTCGTTCTCCTTCTTGTGCTAATGCCCTCGGGATGGCTAAGTTACAAGGGAAGACTCATATCGGCAATTGCATTCCTTACGTCAGTTGGAATGCTCGACAAGGGACGCCTGATAGAAATAGACGCCATGTTGGCAAGCATGACCGGAATCGCCATAGTCTTATGGTTGAACATGCGTTCATCTGATTATTCGAAATGGCTGATGTGGCCCCTTGTCGGATTCATGCTCGGGCTGGGACTGCTTCTCAAGGGGCCTGTCATCCTCATGTTCTTCTATCTGACTGTCCTTTTTGTTCTTCGCTATGAAAAAAAGCTCAGGGAGCTTGTCAGCTTGGATCACCTGTCCGGGATATTTGTCATGCTGGCTGTCTTCCTGGCCTGGGCTGTGCCTGCCTGCGCAATGAAGCCCAATTGCACCGAAGCCGGGAAACAGGTTACAATGCGCGGGGAATGGATCTCCGATGTGCTGGACAACATAATTGGAATGGATAAACTGGATTTTGTCGGATGGGGAAGGAACTTGATGCAGGCTTTGTCATATTTCCTCCCGTGGCTTTTATTCTTCCCCTGTTTAAGGGATAAGAAATGCATGGCTGAGATTTCAGAAGATAAGAAAAATCTGCTCAAAGGCATGCTGATGGCGATTGCAACCGGGTACTTTATTTTAAGCCTTTCGCCCGGAACCCGCGCCCGCTATTTCATCCCCCTTATATCAATTTCCTGCATTTTAACGGGATTGCTGCTCTCAAGCATCACCTTGAAAAACACGTACTATAGCATATGGAAAAACCTACTCCTCGTGTTTTCCCTGCTTTTGGTCTTCTCTCTTGCCGCCGGAATATCCCTTGTAAACATGCGCTGTATCGTCAAAATATTCGAGCTTTTCAAGATTAAGGCAACGTCGCCTCTTGAGCTTGCACCTTTTATTCCATCCCTTGTGGCCGCAGCTGTTACGGTCGGAGTTCTGATTTTGATTTGTCACTCAAGGAGGAAATACTGCGACTCGCTCGCCTTGTCCGTATTGACGGGATTGCTGGTTGCAGTTCTCTCACTCCAGTTTGCCTTTTTCGCGCTGCCGGTCATGAAGCAGTTTGAAGTCAAACGCCCCATGGGAAAGGCAATCAATAAATTCCTGCCCCCCGGAGAGCCCGTGTATCTCTTTGATTTTGGAATTTCAAACTACCACTCGTTTTTATATTACATAAGACCTCCGGTAAAATATATTTTCCGGGATGATGAAATCACCGACAAGGTGAATTACGTGCTTTTCAATGCTGACTCATACAATAAGAAACTGCTTGAGCCGGGAACTTTCAAGAGAAAGACCGTGGTTCTGACTGATGTCGCTTTGAAAAAAAACAAATTTATTCTTGTTCAATTCACCCGTCCGGATTCCGCCCGGAAATAAACTCCGACCGATCCCCCCGCATGAGGTAAAATCCGGAAAAGATGTATTTGCCGCCTATTTCCCGGTATGCTTTGATTTTACGGTATTTGAGTGTAAAATACGGCTCGGAACAGGTCTGCATCAATTCGGAGGATTTCAGGGGGACAGGAGGCTGTCACCGGTTTTCCGGAGCACTTTGAAAATAAAGAGATTCCTGATGTTAAGTTTCTGCAATTCATGTAAAAGACAGGTCGAGCTAGTCGCAAACAGCGCATCGGGTGAACCCGTCTGCGCATGCTGCGGCGCCGAAATGCACATGTCTTCCGTAAATCAGCTTCGCAGAGGAACCATTATCAACGGTTTCATGATAGAGGGTAAATTGGGGCAGGGGGGCATGGGGGTAGTCTACAAGGCGAAACAGCTGAACCTGGAAAGATATGTCGCCCTGAAAGTGCTTTCAGACGAGCTTGCCAGGGATGCCGAATTTGTCGAGAGATTCTTCAAGGAGGCAAGAGCTGCCGCAAGCCTCAGCCATTCAAACATCGTCCAGGTCTATGACGCCGGCAGCACCCTCGACGGAATTTATTATTTCGCGATGGAGCTCATAGAGGGCGAAACCCTCGACACGAGAATTTCCAGGGACGGTCTGCTTCCGCAGAAAGACGCACTGGATATTGCCGTTAAAATCGCCTCGGCCCTTGATTACGCATGGGAAAAACAGAGTCTCTGCCACGGTGACATCAAACCCGACAATATAATCCTCAACAGCAGCGGCGGTGCGAAACTCGCAGATCTCGGTCTCGCGAAGTCAATCCACGACGAAAACGATTTCAAGGAGGGCGTAATGGCCACACCTCTTTATGCGCCTCCCGAGCTGATTTCAGGGGACACGCACGGGATTGACTGCCGTTCCGACATGTATTCCTTCGGGGCGACGCTTTATCATATGCTCTCGGGAATGCCGCCATTTTCCGGCGATGACCCTGAAACAGTGATGAGAAAGCACCTTAACGAAAAACCCGCACCCCTTTCCGAAGTAAACAGGGAATTAAACCCGGTAATATCAAATTTAGTTGACCACCTCCTTTTAAAAAATCCGGAAAACCGCCCGGCCTCATGGAAGGAAATCTGCAAATCACTTGACAAGATCCACGATGTTGAACGAAAGGTTTTTCATAAACCAATGCAGAATGCGCCCAAGTCCTCCTCTCGCTTCCAGCCACTCCATCCATCAGGGGAACAGGAGACTTCTTCCGATCCGCTCTTGAAGACAATAGTCGCTCTTGTCGCGGCAGTGGTAATTCTGGCTGTTTCAATCGTTGCAGCTTATGTTTACATGAATGCCAGGAACTCCGGCGCTGCAACAGTTCAACAGGGCGCCAGTCCTTCCGCATCCACGCCCCCGCTTGCGGAAAAGATCCAGAAGGAATGGCTGAAAGTGAAGACCGGGATCGCCAAGACAGATCCGGAATCAGGCATTAGCCTTATACAGGAATATGTCAAACATTATCCTTCAAACATCCCGCCGGACGCCGACAAGCTGCTTCAGGATCTCAAGCAGAAGCTTGTTTCCAGGGAGAGGGAGAGGGAGGACGCAAAAAAAAGAACCGGGGCGATTCGGAAGGATATCTCCGATCTTGTCGCATTAATCGCCGCCTCGGATTTCAAGTCCATGGGAAAACAGAAACTTGAAGAATTCAGCAAAAGGATAGAACGGAATCTCGCCATTGTTTCAAAAGACGCTGAACCCTTGATTCCTCCTGAAAGCAGGGATAAGCTTAATCAGGCATTCCTTGAAATTTCCAATATCCTCGTGAAAATAAAAGCAGAGGATGAGGGAAGGGCGCTGGCGGAACAGGCTGAAAAGGAACAGGAACGCGTTGATCAGGAAAAAAGAAAAACGGACGAAGCGAAAAAACAGAGACAGGACAAGCTTGCGGCCGATAACCTTCTCGACGGGTATTATCTTCTCCTGGGCGACATCATGTCGTCCTATTCGAAGAAAAAAGATCAGGCATACCTGAAAAAACTCGTTGAAACATGGCTCTTGGAAAACAAAAAAAACACCATCCCGGAATTCCTGATGGTGAAATCCGCTTTCCTGCTGAACACAGTCATTCCGGGCGAACCTCTCATTTTTTCGATATTTGAGAAAAACGAAGCGAGTCTCATCGGTAAAAACATTCCCGGAAACACCTCGTCGTTGAAAATCTCCGACGAATATCTGATTGACAGGATTTCAGACAAGTCCATGAGGCTGATGACGACCATGGGCAAGGGGAAAATAGGCAAGACAATCACGCAGGATCAGCTCACTCCCGACATGGTTTCACAATTGCTGCAGCAGAGAATCCTGGCCCCCGATTCAGGCGTAAAGCCCGTCAAGCGGGATATCAACGCAATCCTCGCCTTCTATCTGCTCAACGGCATGGACGCGCAGTTTTCCGAATGCCTGAAAAACTGCAACGTCTTTTCCGCGCAGGAAAAGAAAAACTGGGAGTCGGCCGCCGAAGACATGAGGCTGGCCCTGGGCGAAAAAAAAGTAATCGAACTCTGGCGCGAATTCACCGGACTGAATAAAGAGGGGGGGGATCCGGAGGCGTCCCGGCTTCTGGTAGAGCTGGGAGCCGATTGTAAAAACACCGATTTCTATAAAAGACATGCCGACGAGATCGGAAGGCGGATTGCCTGCATGGGAGCGTATTTTCCCGATCTCCAGGCTCTTTCACTTCTTGAAAAAGCCGGCGAGGATATGAAAAACAAACAATATCTGGCGGCTCTCCATAAGATAATGACCGCCGAGGCAAGGTGCGGGAATATGAAAAACCTCCGCCAGTCATTGAGAGATCAGATTGACGGCAGCCGGAAGCTGTGCCTTGACGGACTTGCCGCCGCAAGCAATATCAAGAACATGACTGAAAACAGAATCCCCTTCTATTACTGGGAAGCTGAAACACCCGGTGACGCATGGATATACGAGCAGATTGTCAGGGCAACCGGAAGATTCAATAACGGGAAACTGGCCTCCACCATCGAAATAGGAAGCTGTCTCGACTATGGAAACTGGGGCAGGGCCCGTGAAATCCTGAACTCAGGAAAGGCGATACCGACAGCCAAGCTTACCGCACTTAAGGGGAATCTCGCATTCTGGACATCCTCATTTATTTTTGCGCAGGGGCTGGTCAACATGAATTACAATGACCGGGAAGCCCAATTGAATTCCCTTTCCGCAATTCAGGAGACGGCGGAACATTTCAAGGAGAATCCTGCGGGGCCAATGTATTCCATGTCGGACGCGCTCGCCATTGAATACGCCCTCATGCTTCACGCTCCGGTGGAGGCGAATGACATTGCCGCCAAACACGGCTATTCCATGCAGAGGCCTGACAGGGAAGTAAGGATCGCCTTGCTTCACATGCTGGCGATCCTTGATAAGTGCGATGCAACCCAGGACGAATTCAGCGGGCTTTTGAAAAAATATTCCGGGCAGTTCGGGCAATGCCAGGGGTTAGGCTCGGATTTCCAGTGGTGTAAAACATCCGGATGGATTCTCGAAGCCCCCGGGACAATGGATTCGAAGCTTTTACAGCTCCTGAAGGATTCAAAATGCTCCGCACCGGACATATGCGCCAGGATAATGGCGTCCGCATTCGCCAAAACCTGTGTGAACGGTCTGAATTTCAATTCGGGAAATGAACTCATCCCGGTACTCGAGTCAAAGGTGAACGGAAATATCGCATCAGGCGGGCTCTGGAGGAAACTGGCAATCCTGAAAATGTCAAGGAGCGGCTCTTCCATGCCGGAGGTGATTGACAACCTGATGAATGACAGCAGAATATGCGCTATAAGCTTCTATCCCAAGCTTTGCATCATGAAGGTCGGGCATGAAGTAATGTCTGGAAGGATTCAGGCGGGGGCGGCTGTTGAAAAACTCAGGTTGCTTCTTGATTCATCAACCATCGCCTCCGATTCGGATAAAAAATGCATTGAAGCGATTATCTCCGGCAAACCGGCGGAGACAGTGTCAAAGCTGATATCTGAAAACAGGTCGGATGCCGCATTCTGGTGTGGTATTCTCGGAATAATGGCTCACAAGAAGGAGTCGGCAATAACATCGGACGTATACGGGCTTCTTAAGGAAAACTTCAACCTCATGACATGGGATGAAAGATTCCTGCTCGAAGTTCTCATTAAATAGCGCGGGGGAAATCATGTTTGCGAATGTATATTGCCGATATGAGAATAGAATAAAAGGAGCCTCTAAATAAATCAGGGGGTCGCATTGTTTATGTACAAAATATTAATTGTAGATGATGAACTCACGATTATCGAGGTGTTGAAGAAGCTCCTTGTGAAATCGGGGTATTCCGTAACGGCCTGCCTTAACGGAAGCGACGCCCTCGACAAACTCAAAGAAGAGGTCTTCGACCTTATGATAACCGATGTCCGCCTTCCCGGAATCGACGGGATAACTCTGCTCCGGAAGGCGGCCGACCTCCAGTCTCACATGGCTGTAATCGTAATGACCGCATATTCGGAGGTGGAACCCGCAATTGCGGCGATGAAAAACGGAGCTTTTGATTATGTGATAAAACCCTTCATCTTCGACGAGCTGCTGATCACGGTGCAGAGGGCGCTCAATTATGAAATGGCACTTGCGGAAAATGAAGTTTTAAAGTCGACGCTGACTGCCAACTACCACTTCAACATTCTAGTGGGCGACAGCGAGCCGATGCTCAAGGTTTACAGGCTGATTGAAAAGGTGGCGAAGACAAACAGCACGGTGCTGGTGCTGGGTGAAAGCGGAACCGGCAAGGAGCTTGTTGCAAAAGCCCTGCACAGTTCAAGCCCCCGCCACCACGGCCCGTTCGTTACAGTCAATTGCGCCGCAATGCCTGAAAGCCTCCTTGAATCAGAACTTTTCGGATACGTGAAAGGAGCTTTCACAGGCGCCGGCACAAACAAAAAAGGACTTTTCGAAACAGCGCACGGCGGAACCGTCTTCCTCGATGAAATCAGCGCCATGCCGCTTAGCATGCAGGTTAAGATGCTTAGAGTTCTCCAGGAAAAGGAAATCAGGAGGGTAGGGGGCACTGAAACCATTCCGGTTGACATACGAGTCGTGGCCGCCTCCAACGAGAACCTCGAAGAGAAAATTGAAAAGGGGGAGTTCAGGGATGACCTCTACTACCGGCTGAGCGTGATTCCCATCGAAATACCGCTGCTGAAAGACAGGGTGGAGGATATCCCTCTTCTCGTCAGCCATTTTCTGGAACAGTATGAAAAGGAGAATAAACAGTCTGTGGCAATATCAAAGGATGCGCTCAGGGCGCTTTTCCTCTACAAATGGCCGGGCAACGTCAGAGAACTTGAAAATGTCCTTAAAAGAGCCGCCACACTCTGCGAAAACAATACCATACTGCTGTCGGATCTCCCTCCTGCCATCTTGAGTTCAGCAGCTGCGGCGACCGTGAAAAAAGAATCGTCAAATAAAGGTGCCCGTTCAAGGATATTCAGGAAAAACATGAGTAAAACAAAGAAGGGATATAAAGATGAAGAGAAATAAGCTCGCCAATGCGTTCACGGCGTTTCTGCTGCTGGGATTTTTCTGCGGCTGCGAAACAATTGACTTTGAAAAAACCAAAAAGGATCCCGCATACGTGCTGACCCTTAATCAGATCGTAAGGAATCCAAGGACAAAAGACCTTGAGAAAGAAGTCCCCTCTTTCAGTGGCAAGAATATATTCGTCAACACAAATGCGTTTCTCCATTCCAGGAATATCCAGGAAATCGAGATTATCCCGTCCGCCCAGAGAAAAGGGTATTATGATCTCGAACTCAGGCTTGACTACCACGGGAAAAACGTATGGATGCAGCTCAGCGTGAACCATGCATACACTGAACTGGCGTTTCTCATTGACGGTGTTTTTTACCGCACAGTCATGCCGGACAGGATTTCAAGCGAAGAAGAGGATATTGTGTATCTCAGAGGTCCGTTTGATCCGGTGATCGCGAAATCCCTCAAGGAAAACGCCCCCTTAAACTATAAATATTTTAACGGAGAACCAAAGAACAGATAGTTTTATCTTTTCTTCAATATCATGACTACAACTCAAAATCTGGAAAATCTGTTTCTCGAAGCGGCGGAATCCGATAAAAAAGATGTTATCGCATCTCTGTTCTCAGCTCTCTCCGCAGCGGGGGATATCTGTTCAGGCGATATCCCCGACCATATCAAGCTCCTCCTTGAACACTGGGGGGACTCCATTGAGAATTCACACGAAAAGTCGGTTTTCTGCTATCAGCTTTGTGAAATCGCACCCCCTGATTCGCCGGTTCTGAGAAACGCCCTCAACAAGGCTCTGAGAAAAACCGTGCCTGACGGCATTTCGAAAAACATATCTGCCGCCGCCCTCGGAATTAAGGACACCTCTGTTTCAATCCGGGAAATATACGACAGGTTCTGCAAACTCCGCATTTTGAAAAGCGGCATATTCTTCTTTTCCGAGAAGGAAAACAAATGGGGGTCAATTGTATCCTTTGACGCTTTTACCGGTGAAATAACCGTCAGGGACATCGGAGGGAAAAAGAATTATCCGGTGACACTCTCAAAAGTGCTTTCGGAGTTCCTGCTTTTCGAGGATAAGCCTGAATTGATGAAACTCATTGGCCCGGCAGTGAAAACCGAAAAAACATCATTTGCGCAGTGGACGTTGTCATTGAAGAAGCTTGCACTTGCCCCAATCGCCGAAACGAAAACCGATAAAATCGCCTTTGCATCCCTTGTACCTTCTTTCTTCACACTTGACCAGTTCAACGGGTGGAGGAATCCCCGTCCGCCGGAGTCAGGGGATGGAAAACCGGCATCCCTGAAATCCCCGTCCGCCGCAAGAAACATTAAAGAGCTTCACGGAATACTGGTGGATTTTAGGCGGAACAATGTTCAGCTCAACACGCTTTCACCCGAAGAGAAGCTGAAAACAGGCGAATGCTTTTCCAAATTCAAAAGTGAAACATCTGTCAATGAACAGATGTTTTTCGCGGAATCAATTTCGCTGTTACTTCTTTGCGGCATGAGTGAAAATGATGTTGCCGCACTTGTGGAAAACATAAAAGACAAAGCGCCTTTCTGGCCGACGGACGTTAAGGCGACCTCCCAGGAAAATCTAAAAGTCTGGGAGAAGCTCCCCAGTGAACTCATTCCGGGTTTGTTAAGCGTCACATGCACCCTCTTCTCCAGAAAATATCTTTCTTCCCTTCTGACAGTCCTCCCGCTGAGGGCCATCAATGCCGCAGGCGATTATATGGATGAGTCGGAAATCAGGGAAACAGGGTTTCTAACAGCCGACACCCTCATGTATATATGGAAAAACAGGACAAAGCTAGGCAAGGGGATTGTCGCAAATGTGAATACCCGGAACATCCTTCTTGCGCTTTCGGAAATGGACACGGTTTCGTGGCAGAATGCAAAAAAGGACTTGCGGAAACTTATTGTTGAAAACGGTGATCTGCAGAAATTCCTGCTCCAAGTCCATTCGGGGAAAGAGGAAGACATCCTTGATTCAATAAAAAACATAAGATCTCTTCACCACAATGAAATCCAGAGTCTTCTCGTAAGGATGTCGCGCATATCTCCTGATTTTAAAATTTTTCTTGAAAAAAACCAGAGCAGGGGGGCCCTGTCCTTCAAACAGGAGACGGAAGCTTCGGCGAACAAGGTCCCGCCTGTAACATCAATGAAATCCTACAATCAGAGAATAAGGGATTTTGAAGACATCATTAACAAACAGCTTCCGGAGAACACTGCAGCCATTTCCCACGCCAGAAGCTACGGGGATCTCCGCGAAAACGCCGAATATTCAGCCGCCAAGGAAAGGCAGAAGTTCCTGAATAAAAGGAAATCCGAACTTGAATACGATCTCGCCAGTGTAATACCAATCAACTTTGAAAAGATTGAATTTTCCGAATTTGTCAGAATCGGAACAACTGTCACGCTGTCCTACGGTAATCACAAAGATGAAGTCTATCACATAGTCGGACAATGGGATTCGCATCCGGAAAGAAATATGCTTTCGTGCGATTCGAGATTCTCAAAAGCCGTTGTTTCGAAGCGAAAAGGCGAATCAGCTGTTCTTCCGGACGGAAAGAACGCAAGGATTGTTTCAATTGAGCCGTTGCCTGACTCAATGATTGAAGAACTTAATAACGAGAGCAGCGAGTCTTCACAAGTTATCAACATGCCCTCAGAGCGATAGTCGCAACCCGCTAATCATAAGTAAGATAAGCCTATCCATACACCCATTTCGCAAATACGGGTGACTTAACATAATGTATATTATGCGACGTTACGCATGGCGCGATAATATTAAATAAAGTCTTTGCTTTGATGACGGGATAACATAATGTATAATATCTCTTTAAAATTATAATTTTTCTTTTTTTAAGGTTCTTATGCCACTTAGCTGGAATGAAATAAATAAAAGAGCGATTGAGTTTTCCAATGAATGGAAAGATGTTGACTGCGAACGCGCTGAAGCAAAGTCTTTCTGGGATTCATTCTTCAACATCTTTGGAATATCCCGAAAACGGATCGCTTCCTTCGAGAAGCCTGTAAAGCTCCTTGGCGAAAAACATGGTTTAATTGACTTGTTCTGGAAAGGAACACTTCTTGTAGAGCATAAATCCAAAGGAAAAGATCTTGACAAGGCATATTCGCAGGCTTTGGACTATTTCTCCGGACTTAAGGAATATGAGCTTCCAAAATACGTACTAGTGTCTGATTTTGAAAGATTTCGCCTCTACGACCTTGAAGATAACACCCAAAATGAATTCAATCTTACCGATTTACACAAGAATATCCATCTCTTCGGGTTTATTGCAGGTTACAGGAAGCAAACCTATAAGGATGAAGACCCTGTCAACATAAAAGCCGCCGAACTCATGGGAAAACTTCACGACAAGCTTCTCGAATCCGGATATTCGGGTCATCAGCTCGAAGTTTTACTTGTAAGAATCCTTTTTTGTCTTTTTGCAGATGATACAGGAATATTCGAAAAAGGGACTTTCACCGAATTCATAGAGCAGGTGGCAACAGACGGTTCGGATACTGGTTCAAAGCTCGCGCATCTGTTCCAGGTATTAAACACTCCTGAATCCAAACGCCATAACACTCTTGACGAAAGACTATCCCAGTTCAGATACATCAACGGAAAACTATTCGAAGAGCCCCTCCCCCTCGCCTCGTTTGATTCCGGAATGCGAAACTCGCTCCTTGAATGCTGTTATTTTGACTGGAGCCTGATTTCGCCGGCGATATTCGGTTCGCTTTTCCAGTCAGTGATGGATCCGGAGAAAAGAAGGGACATCGGAGCCCATTACACTTCGGAAAAGAATATTCTCAAGCTCATAAAACCGCTTTTCCTTGATGAGCTCCAAGCAGAATTCGATGGAATAGGCAATGTCAAAACAAAGCTCAGCGTGTTTCATGATAAAATCGCATCACTGAAATTCTTCGATCCTGCCTGCGGATGCGGAAACTTTCTTGTGATAACCTACAGGGAATTGAGGCTTCTCGAAATCGAGATACTCAAAGTCCTTCACAGATACGGCGATATCCTCGATATAAAATATTTCTCAAAGATTGATGTTGATTCGTTTTACGGAATTGAAATAGAGGAGTTTCCTGCACGCATTGCGGAAGTCGCAATGTGGCTGATGGACCATCAGATGAACATTAAACTTTCGGAAGCCGTCGGCGACTACTTTGTCAGGCTCCCGCTCCAGAAATCTGCGAATATCGCAAATGCGAACGCCCTCCGGATTGATTGGAACTCCATGATGCACGGGAATTATTACGATGTTTCCGCAAATGTTGTCAATGTCGGTATTGTCAAAGAGCCCCGCGAACATTATGACACCATCAATGTCCTGGCAAAAACACTCAATGTCGTGGATGCAAGTGAAATTCAAGACCAGCAAAACAAACACGGCATGAAATTCGACTATATCCTCGGGAATCCTCCTTTCATCGGAAAACAGCACAGGAATGATTCTCAAAATTCCGATATGGATATCCTTTTCCATTCCGTGAAAGGATATGGTGTCTTGGATTATGTTACATGCTGGTATCTCAAGGCCGCCCAATATATCCAGAACACGAAAACAAAGGTTGCCTTTGTCTCCACAAACTCGATTTCACAGGGCGAACAGGTCGGCATACTCTGGAATATGCTCTTCAAGAAGTACAATATGAAAATTCACTTTGCCCATAGGACTTTCAGTTGGAATAACGAAGCAAGAGGAATGGCTCATGTCTATGTTGTAATCATAGGCTTTGGAAATCATGAAGCTCAAGTGAAGCGACTCTTTGGGTACGATAGCCCAAAATCCGAGGCGCATGAACTAAAAGTCAGAAATATAAATCCATATCTTGTTGAAGGCGGAGATGTTGTTATCCTCAAAAGAAGCAGGCCGATCTGCGATGTCCCTGAAATTGATTTTGGAAACATGCCGAATGACGGCGGCAATCTTCTGCTCGATGATGCCGAAAAGAAGGAGATGTTGAAAATAGAGCCTGAAGCTAAGGAATTTATTAGACCGCTTATAAGCGCAAAAGAATGGATAAACGGAGAAAAACGCTGGTGCCTATGGCTCAAGGAGATCAAACCCTATGAGTTACGCTCGCTCCCGCTCATACAAGAAAGGGTTCGAAAAGTCAGAGAGCACAGAATGTCAAGTAACAGGGGCGCGACAAAAAAACTGGCTGAATTTCCGTCTCTATTCGGAGAGATAAGACAAAAAGAGAGTGATTTCGTTTTTATTCCTCTCACGACTTCGGAAAACCGAAAGTATATTCCTCTCGATATGCTTTCCAAGAAAAACATTGTCAACAATACAGCAAGCATTGTCCCTGGTGCAACACTTTACAATTTTGGGGTTTTGAGCTCGGAGATGCACATGGTCTGGATGAGATATGTTTGCGGAAGGCTTGAAGGGCGTTTCAGATACTCCAATGATATCGTCTATAATAATTTTCCCTGGCCGGAAAAACCTTCAGAAAAGAATCTCAAGCTGGTAGGGGAGGCGGCCCAGAAAATTCTTGATACGAGAAAAGATTTTCCCGATTCATCTTTGGCAGATTTATACGATCCGCTTTCGATGCCCCCTGCCCTACTAAACGCTCACACGAAACTGGACAAGTCAGTTGATCTTTGTTACCGTCCGCAACCTTTCCCGGATGAAATGAAGAGGATCGAATATCTTTTTGATTTGTATCAGAAATACACAGAACCGTTGCTAAAAAAGAAAAAGTGAATTCATTATGAAAACCTTTTCCGAAATATTAAAAGTCATTGACTCCGGAGCAGAACTGTCTTCCGAGGACATGAAGCTCCTTTTAAGCCTTTCAAACAAGACCGAAATGCAGTATCTGTTTGAGAAAGCTTACCAGATTAAATCCGATTGCGTCGGGAAAAAGGTTTATTTCCGCGGAATCATCGAACTCAGCAACATCTGCGAAAAAGACTGCTATTACTGCGGAATCCGCAAAAGCAACCTGTCGCAGCGGAGATATCTCATGACTGAAGATGAAATCCTCTCCGCAGCCGATTGGGCTTTCAAGAACAATTACGGTTCAATCGTCCTCCAGTCAGGGGAAAACACCAGCAATTCATTCGTTTCATTTATCGAAAAAATCATCATTGAAATAAAAAAACTTTCCAACGGCAGGCTTGGAATCACCCTTTCCCTGGGGGAACAGCTTGATTCGGTGTACAGGAAATGGTTTGAAGCGGGAGCGCACAGATATTTGCTGAGAATTGAAACCTCTAATGAAGAGCTTTACGGCAAACTGCATCCGGAAAAACACAGTTTCAAGAGGAGGTTGAACTGTCTCGCGCATCTCGGGAAAACAGGTTATCAGCTGGGGACCGGCGTCATGATCGGACTCCCTTATCAGACAATAGATGACCTTGTCAACGACATGATTTTCTTTAAGAAAGTGGATGCCGACATGATCGGGATGGGACCGTATATTGTCCATAAGGACACCCCTCTCGCCGAATCGCTTCCCGATTTTGAAAAGATAAAAGAGTATCAGCTCAATCTTTCACTCAAGATGATCGCGGTCACAAGAATATTTTTAAAGGACGTGAATATCGCCTCGACAACTGCGCTTCAGTCTCTGAATCCGACCGGCAGGGAAATGGGGCTTCTTGCAGGTGCGAATATTATCATGCCGAATATAACTGAAACCAAATACAGGGCCGCATATCAGCTTTACGACAACAAGCCATGCCTGGATGAAAACTCCTCCATGTGCCGGAACTGTCTTGAAAAAAGAATTTCCTCCATAGGTGAAACCATCGGGTACGGCGAATGGGGCGATTCGAAGCATTTCAAGGGAAAAAAGAGGCAGT
>JBAYFV010000026.1:0-18559 GCA_041666985.1 Victivallales bacterium | reverse complement strand
ACAGGGTTCATTAACACGTAATTGGACTTTTCGGAATAACTTTCAGAATTTCTCAGCAGATGATCGAAAAAACCTGGTTGCCAGATTATTTCAGTTCCGCCATTTTTCTTAATTCCTTTTGAAATATATCTTTTCAAACCTCCCATCCATGTTCCCAGCTTGTATTCAATGCTGATTCTTACAAACAGGTGGACATGATCGGGCATTATAACATATCTGCCCACTGATGCCTTACCCTGTTTGCCGGCTTCAATGCAGTATTCATTGAAAAGAGCATGGACATGAACACTGTCAAGACATTTGACTCTATGCAGGGTGCAAAATGTCACGAGATAGAGGGGCGGACGATAGGAATCAAATATCGTGAAAAGCCGTGGAGGGACGTCTTTTATTGTTTTTTGGTCGTCCATAAAATTGATAAGATCCCTAAAACATTCTTGTCCGACACGGACAACACTACATCAAGAGTCCGTCTCAACATTCTTTGTCCAGATGTAGAGTTCACCGTGTCGGCACGGACGAAGTCCGTCTTGTATTTCCCTGTCTTGGTGTAGGGTTCGCCGTGTCGGCGAAGGTCTTTTCTTATTTTCTTAATTCTCCTTGCCCGGCACGGGCAACACTACACTAAAACCGTCTTGCCCGGCACGGGCAACACTACATCAAGAGTCCGCCTCAACATTCTTTGTCCAGATGTAGAGTTCACCGTGTCGGCACGGACGAAGTCCGTCTTGTATTTCCCTGTCTTGGTGTAGGGTTCGCCGTGTCGGCGAAGGTCTTTTCTTGTTTTCTTAATTCTCCCCTTGCCCGGCACGGGCAACACTACACTAAAACCGTCTTGTCCGACACGGACAACACTACATCGAGACATGAATTTCCCGTCTGAAGAATTTATTTTCTTTCTGCCAGGACTTCCTTCTCGTATTTCTCCATTTCGCCTATCCAGCAGCTTCCAACCGGAACTTCCTGTTTCAGGCAGTGGTAGTCCCAGACATTTCCAAACGGAAGTGTCTTCATTTCCTCGGAAAGTGCGAGCTTTTCGGCATTTCTGCCGCCGAGCTCAAGTTTTTTCAGGGTGTCTGTCGGATCGAGCAGCGCGATGAGGAGCGCCTTGAGAAGACTCCTCGTCCCGATCACCCAGGCACCGATTCTGTTGATGCTGGCGTCGAAGAAATCCGTCGCCAGATAGACGCGGCCCAGCGCATTGCATCTGACTATTTCCTTTGCCAGGTTCAAGAGATCGTCGTTCAATATGACAACATGGTCGGAATCCCATCTGACCGGACGGCTGACATGTATCAGCAGCTCCGGGACAAACGGAAGCACGGCGGAAAGCTTGTCATGGATTGTTTCCGTGGGATGATAATGCCCCATGTCCATGCAGACAAGCTTCTTTCTTGTTATCGAGTAGGCGAGATAAAACTCATTGCTGCCCACGACATATTCCTCGCTGCCGATTCCGAAGAGCTTTCCTTCAACGGCATCCTTCACGTTCCCGTTTATCCCTGACTTGAAGATCTCGTCCAGGGATTCGAGAAGCCTCTGCCTGGGGCCGAGCCTGTCCGCAGGGGCATCCTTCATGCCGTCGGGAACCCATATGTTGTTTACGCAGACACCGCCGAGTTTTTTTGCGAAATCCGCAGCGACTTCGCGTGCTTTGACACCGTGTTCAATCCAGAAGTTCCTGACCGACTTGTCGGGGCTGGACAATGTCGTTCCGGAGGAGGATTTCGGATGGGAGAAGAATGTCGGATTGAAATCAAGTCCGATTTTCAAATCTTTCGCCCAGTCAACCCACCTTGAATAGTTTGCCGGGGAGATGCTGTCGCGGTCTATGAATTTCCCGTTGCTTTCGAGATAGATTGCATGGATGTTGAAACGGTGTTTTCCGGGGATGAGTGAAAACGCCTTTTCGGCGTCTTTCCTGAGTTCATCGGCATTCCTGGCCCTGCCGGAATAATTTCCAGTTGCCATGATTCCGCCCGTAAGTCCGGTTTCATTCACTTCAAAGCCGCCCACATCGTCTCCCTGCCAGCAGTGCATGGAAACTTTGAGTCCTGAAAGTGTTTTAAGCGCCTTCTCGGTGTCAACCCCGTACGAGGCGTAGATTTCTTTTGCATCTTCATACCGCGAGTTGATTTTCTTTTCCGATACCGCAGGGAGCTTCATTTCTTATTCCTTTCATTTGCCGTTTATTTTATTGACATGACAGTTTTCCGTGAAAACAATGAAGTTGTTTTCACGGAAAACCATAGCCGTTATAATTTATCTTCACTTGGATTCAAGCATTATGGTCACTGGTCCGTGGTTGCACAGTTTTACAGACATGTCAGCGCCGAATATTCCGGTTTCCACCTTCAGATTCGATTTGCGAAGTTCGCAGATGAATTTTTCATAGAGGGGGATCGCCTGTGCGGGAACTGCCGCATCTGTGAAACTCGGACGGCGGCCTTTCCGGGCATCTCCATAAAGAGTGAATTGTGAGACAACGAGAATCCCGCCTTTTATGTCATTCAGAGACAGGTTCATCTTGCCGCCGCAATCCTCGAATATCCTGAGGTTCAGGCATTTCTCGGAAAGGAATACTGCGTCGTTTTCAGTGTCTGCGTGCGTAACTCCGAAAAGGATTAAAATCCCCCTCCCTATTTCGCCTGCGATGCTTCCTTCAATCTCGACCGACGCGGAAGAAACTCTTTGTATTAAGGCCCTCATGTCAATCCCGATCCCCTTCTTGGAAATTAACCACAGAGACACTGAGACACAGAAAAACACCTTTGTGCCTTTGCGGCGCCGAAATGGCTCCGCAATTCCATAACCTTCTTATTGTAAACTCCGATGGCATTACGTTCGACATGCTTCGCATATCCTGATAATAAATCCCGACTTTCTCTTTATCCCGGAGGGATAGCGTAATGAAGCCTGTGGTTTCAACCACAGGTAAATCAACAAACCTCATCCGTCTTGAAGAGACGGAGTTATTCTTGAGATGCAACCAAAACAATATCGAAACAATAAAAAATAAAACTAGAATGTTCGAATTTTCGAATCAGCTACTTCTTGATCAGATTCAGGAACTCCATCCTTGTTGACTGTTCTTTCCTGAAGCTTCCAAGCATTGTCGAGGTGACCATCAGCGATTCCTGTTTTTCCACGCCGCGCATTCTCATGCACATGTGCTGGGCCTCCATGACCACCCCTACCCCCTCGGGCTTTACGGATTCAAGGATTGTGTCTGCGATCTGCCTGGTGAGCCGTTCCTGAAGCTGAAGCCTCCTTGCAAAGCAGTCCACTATCCTTGCAAGCTTGCTCACTCCGAAAATCTTCCCGTCCGGTATGTATCCGATGTGGCATTTGCCGTAAAATGGAAGCATATGGTGTTCGCACATGCTGTAGAATTCGATATCCTTGACAATGACCATGTCATTGCATTCTTCCTCGAAAATGGCGTTATTTATGAGTTTTTTGATGTTTTCCTTGTAGCCCTGTGTGAGAAACTGGAGACTTTTCTCCACCCTTGCCGGAGTGTATTTAAGCCCGGCCCTGGAGGGATCCTCCCCCATTTTAACGATAAGCTTCCTGATCTCGTTTTTCATTTTTCATTTCCTTTCTTTGTCAGAGTCTTGTAAAAAGCAAACCACAGAACACACTGAATACACAGAAAAGTGTAAACCGCGAAACACAATAATCACACGAAAAACTCACAATTGTCAACTTTTTGCCAGGCAAAGACCTGACAATTGATTCTGTGATAAACGCAAAAAAAAACAAGGATACAATTAAAGAAATCTCTGTTTCTTCCCTTTAACTGCATTTTCTTCTCTGGATTCTCTGTGGTTTTCCATAAGATCTTTGACAGCGCCTGTTTGCTTCCCATGGTGCGAAACTCGCAGCTGTCCGCATGCGGCATTGATATTGTCTCCCTTTTCGACTCTTACAGTCACCGGGATTTTCTTGCTCCTCAAGATACTCTCAAATTTTGAAATCATCTGTTTTTCCGGCCTTGAAAAGGCGGAATTTCCCACCGGGTTCAGGGGGATAAGGTTGACCTTGGCGCCGCAGCCGTGTGTAATTGTCGCAAGTTCAAGCGCGTGGGACGGGCTGTCGTTGACATCCTTCACGAGCGTATATTCGAAAGTCACAATGCGTCCGGTGCTGTTGAGATAATACCTGCATGCGTCGCAGATGTCTTTCACCGGATACCTGTGTTTCGGGGGGATGAGCACCGCCCGCACCTTGTCGGTGGGGGCATGGATTGAAACTGCGAGGTTCCAAGGCTTCTTTTCGTCGGCGAGTCTGATTATTCCGGGGACGAACCCGCTTGTGGAAACTGTGATTCTCCTCGGGGAGATCCCCATGTATTCACTGCCGCCTATTATGTTCATCGCGGCGACAAGATTGGCGTAGTTCATAAGCGGCTCGCCTGTCCCCATGAAAACAATATTGTCGGGAGTCCCTCCTATTTTCCTGCAGCAGATGAAAAGTTCGTCCAGGATTTCCGAAACGTCAAGATTCCTGACCAGCCCCCCGGATCCGCTTGCGCAGAAATAACAGCCGACCGGACAGCCGACCTGGGTGCTAAGGCAGAATGTAAACCTCTCCGGGGACGGAATGATGACGCTTTCGACACATTCGCCATCATGCAGTTTGAGGAGGAGCTTTTCGGTGCCGTCCGCCGATTTGTCGGATTTGATTTCACGTGTCCTGCAAAATTCGAACTTCTCCGCGAGCCTGGCGCGGAGCTCCGCCGGGACGTTTTTCATTTCATCCGGGGAGACGGCGAAATTCTTGAATATCCAGCCGCGTATCTGCGCGCAGCGATACTCCGGCTGTCCGATGCTGCGAAGCCATTCCTTCAATTCCGTTTCGGATACCGTGTTGACGGGTGTTTTAACCGGGGCCATGATCATTTTCCGTTATTTGTGAGGGTTTCTTTCCAGAGATAAACCTTCTTTTCGTCCGCAAGCTGGAACTTGTCGGGCCTTCTTCCGGGGAGTACGGGAACTTCATCGCTGATGAGATAAATCGTCTTCTGCTTTTCCGGAAGTTCCTTGTATGACTTTATCTTCCTGATGTTTATCTTGTCGTATCGGGAAAGGAAGGAGGACTTCCTTTCAGCGCGGCAGAGGTAGGAACAGGCGGAGTAGAAGCCGAGATTGGCCTCCTTGTAGATTGTCATTCCCGGATAAAAATCATTCCCTATGGCGTCCTTTATCTGCTTTGCCAGGAATTCCTGCGGCCTGTCCTGTGTCTGATAGGGGAAGACGATTGACCAGTAAAGAAGCGCGCCGGAAACACAGACAGCCAGCGAATGCAGCCAGACATTGCATTTCAGGGGAGTCCTCCTCACCATCACCGTAAGAATCAGGACTGCTGCGATTGCCTGGCAAAGCCCCATGACCATGTGCTCTTCCCTAAACCCCGTTCCCTTTCTCAGGAAGACAACGTCCGTCCACCATGCTGTCGGGACAACATAGAAAAGTACGGCAAGCGAGGCGCAGGCGATCCCCGCATATGAGAAAAACTTCAGGAGGGCGTGCAGCTTGAAGCCGAGCCTCCTTGCGAGAAGCCAGTAATTTATTCCGGCGAGAATCGCCAGCGGGGGGACGATGACGATGTAATCACGCGGGTCTGTGAACGGGAAAAACCACAGGAAGAAAAAAATGGTTGCAACTATTGTTCTCAGGAATCTGCTGAAAACGGGATTTTTGTTCAGAGGCGAGTATGCCGGACAGAATGCCGGCCATGCAAAAAGGGAGACGGGCATAATGCGGAAAAAAAGTTCAAAGGGGAACACCGCGACATGTTTAAGATAATCCGTGAAATCCTCGGGTTTGAACGGAATGTTCCGGAACGGGATGTCAGAGCCGGCAATCCATCTCGGTATCCCCCATATGAGAATAAAGAACACGAGCACGCCCAGCCCGAAAAAGAAACCGGACTTGCTGAGCCTCGACCATATGGTCATGGGGCGTCTCATGAAAACCAGTGGCAGCCAGAAAAGGAAAACCCCCATCCATCCGATTGTATAGAAGGCCAGGCCGCAAAATATGGAGGAGAGCAGCCACGCCTGACTCCACCTGCCCTTTTCCGGCCCGTAGGTGAACCACACAATCCATCCCGAGAAAATACACAGGATCCCGAGCACGTCGGGATAACCGTCCAGCGATTTTTCAACCATCAGGATGGATGATAAGATCAGGGATGCCGAAACAACGGCGGTTTGAAGACCGACAGCCCTCCGTCCGGCCTCCCAGGCAAGCAGAGTGATAATCAGAACTGAAATCACAGAAACCGACCTGAGCCCGAATTCCAGGCTTGCCCCCGCCCTGTAAAACATGGAAACAATCAGTGGAAAGAGCGGATATTCAGAGGAAATCACCTCGCCGTGGGCGACCGTGCTGGGGCTGGACAAATCCATTTCAAGAGCCATTGCGGCGTAATAGCCCTCCCGCCACCTCAGTTCCCTGTCGTTCATCTGAAAGGGAAGATAGATCAGAAAAAATGCCAGTCCCAGAAAAAACAGGCATTTCCTTCTTGATATTCTTTTTTCCTCGTAAATGGGCATAATGTTTTTTTTAAGTTTCAAGATTTAAGTCTAAGCACTTGTGGTTATTCTTTTGGACTGCCGACCGCATACACGTTGTAATCGTCGCCGAACTGGGCGAGGAATTCAATGCTGTAAAACCTGAAAAACGTCAGTATCGGAAGCATTGCAACGGCCCACAGATACGGCAGCCATAAAATAACAAGCCCTATGCAGCACAGGCAGCAGGTCGAAAAAACGAAGATTATGACGGCGATTGAAGCGCACACGCTTAAAAGCATGTACATCAGATAATACCTGATGAAAGCCGCAGTGTTTCCTGAAAACAGCGTAAGGAACTCGATTGAAGCGTCATAGGCACCCGTTTGTCTTTTGAACATGATCGGGACAATGAAGCTTTTCAATGAGAGTTCGTAAAAGACAACGGTCAGGATGAATATGAACAAACACGAAATCCCGAAGATGATTCCGGCAATGCAGAATGAATCCGTCTTTCCGGTCCGGATCGAATGCCAGCACAAAAGCAGCGAGGACACGAGCGCTATCAGGAGAAAACCGATGAAAAGAATCCAGGATGCAATCCTGAACACGAAGAGTGAATCGCCCTGTCTCGAATGTTTCCCCCATGGTTTCAGAATCATTGTCTTCCCGTGGACAAGATTGTCCAGGAACATGAAATCCCCCCGTGAACGAATCCAGAGCATCACTATCGCCAGGACAAGGCATACCGCTGCAACCCCGACCGTAATACAGCAAATCAGGACAAGCAGTGCGGTGGGAATGCCTTCCGCCGGAAAAACGCTTTCCCGGGGCATAGATGGGAAATTGAAGTGGGTTCCAAACCCCTGCCCCAGATTGGCAAGCCATGCGCTGAATCCGAGTAAAAACCACTTGCCGAGATCAAATGGATGAAAAAGGGTTTTCTCCATCCTGTCCCATCCTGAAAAAACCGCTTTCGTGCAGCTGATGTTGTAGTTACCCGTATTTTTCATTGATTTCCCTGTTGTTTTTTCCGGAACGGAAAAGTCTTCCTATTCCGACCTTCCTTCCCTCACAGCACCCTGCAGAGGAATCCCTTGAGATATTCCGATTCCGGAAAAATCAGCCTGACGGGATGATCCGGCGGCTGTGAAAAGTTCCAGATGATCTGAACGTCCCTGCCGGCATCCTCGGAAGCCCAAAGGAGGACTTTTCTGAAATTCTCCCTGTCCATCCCCGAAGAGCAGGAGAATGTCGCCAGCATTCCGCCCCTTCGCAGAAGTTTCATGGCAAGAAGATTAATGTCCTTGTAGGCCCTTTCCGCACGGGGAAGAGTCGCCTTGGTCGGGGCGAATTTCGGGGGATCGAGAATTATAAAATCAAACTGCCTGCCCCTGTCGCGGAATTCGCGAAGTACGGAAAAAGCGTCGCCTGCAATGAATTCGGCCTTTGAGCTGTCAAGCTTATTGAGCGTGAGATTTTTCCGGGCGGTCGCCAGTGCGGACTCGGATTCATCCAGCATTGTGACGGAACCGGCTCCTGCTTTTGCGGCATAAACCCCGAAACCTCCCGTATATGAAAAGCAATCAAGGACATCCGTTCCCGGAATTATAAATTCCGAGACAGTCTTGCGGTTGTGCCGCTGATCCAGGAAAAAACCTGTTTTCTGGCCTCTGAAAATATCCGCGTAAAATGACAGTCCGTTTTCCATAACATTGAAACCGCCGTCGTCGGCAACAGGCTTGCCGGAAATTAAACCTGAAGAATCCCCGAGCCCCTCCAGTTTGCGGATTTCGCAGTCGCCGCGCTCGTAAACGGCATCAGCACTGGAAATTTCCAGTGTCGCCACGGCGATCATCTTCTTGATACGGTCCATTCCGCAAGTAAGAAACTGCGCAACAAGGACAGTCCCGTACCTGTCAATCACCAGTCCGGGCAATCCGTCGGATTCGCCGAAAACAAGACGGCAGGAATCGGAGAATGCGTTTTTCTCAAGATATGATTTCCTGAGTCCGAATGATGTTTTAAGCCTGTCTGAGAACCATTTCCCGTCGGGGAACTCGGATTCCTTTCCTGAGAGAAGCCTGATTCTGATGCGGCTCTGCGGGCTGTAGTGCCCGTATGCGATGAAAGCGCCTTTGGGCTCCCTTACTGCGACAATGTCCCCGGCTTCGGGGTTCCCGTCAAGCGACTGGACTGCGGAGGCGTAGATCCACGGATGAAGCACCGACCGCGAACCGTCTTTCTTCAGAAGAGTCCTGTTGAGTATTGCGGAAGGAATATTCATAAAAGACTTTTGAGTCCTTTTTGAATGAAAGCCTGTTTTACGACACATTCCACCGATTCCGAATTGTGCAGGGTGACGACCCTGTCCAGGAGATCCTCGCATTCCTTTACGGTATACGCCCGGAGGACTTTCTTTACGGAAGGAATGCTTTTGGGGCCCATGCTCAAGTCCCTGATCCCGGCTCCTATGATGAAAGGCAGCGCGTAGGGGTTTCCCGCCATCTCGCCGCACATCATTATGCCCTTGTCGGGGTAGGATTTGAACACATGCCCTATATGGCTTATCATTTTCAGGAAGGACGGATGGAGCGGATTGAACAGTGCGGAAACCATTTCATTGCCACGGTCCACGGCAAACGAATACTGGATGAGATCGTTTGTCCCGATGCTCATGAAGTCAACATATTCAAGAAACTCCTCGATTGAGAAAATGACGGAGGGCACTTCAAGCATCATGCCGACCTTGTAGCTGTTGGAGTGAGGTATGTTTTTCGCATGAAGCTCGCTTTCGACCTCGGCCAGTATCTGCCGCGTCTCAATCATCTGTGAAACACACGACACCATGGGGAAAAGGATTTTCAGCCTGCCCTGTGCGCCCGCCCGCAGTATGGCCCGGAGCTGATTCTTGAAAAGTTCCCTCTGGGAAAGGAGGAGCCGTATTCCGCGCCAGCCAAGCACGGGATTGTCCTCTTCCGGAATTTTGACATAGGGGAGAGGCTTGTCGGCACCAATGTCAAGGACACGGATGGTTACGTCCTCGCCCTTGATTTCCTTGAATATTTTCGAGTAGACCTGGTACTGTGAATCTTCGGACGGCATGCACTCGCGGATCATGAAAAGGAATTCAGTCCTGTAGAGTCCGATCCCCTTTGCGCCATACCGTTTCAGAACCGACGTTTCACTTATGAGGGAAATATTTCCGCGCAGGGATATCTCCGTTCCGTCCCCCATGACGGAAGGCTCGTCCTGAAATGAATCCTCCGGCTCCTTTGCCATGAGGGAAATCAAGTCCCTGAAATGGGTTTTGACATTTTCTGACGGCCTTATATACACATTCTCGGAATGGCAGTCCAATATGACTTCATCATTCACCCTGACATGCGTTATCGCGTCTTTCGCGCCCATGATGGCGGGAATGTTCAGCGCTTTTGCGAGTATCGCAACGTGCGCAGTGGCTCCGCCCTTCTCGCAAACTATTCCCGCTATTTTATCTATGGGCATCCTGAAAAGCTCCGAAGGGAGGAGTTCGTTTGTGAAGACGATCTGCCTTGCCTGTCCGGCTTCAATATCCGATTTCGTCTCGGCGCCCCTGATCAATCTGACAATCTTGAAAATGCGGAACAGGACATCTTTCAGGTCAAGCGCCTTTTCCCTGAATATCTGGTCCTGGAGACGGCTGAACCGCTTCTGGTAGTCGTCATTGACGAGCTTAAGGCTTGATTCGACGGTGTAACCTTCGGACAATTTCTGCTTTATCGCGTCGAGAAGGGTTTTGTCGTCCAGAAAAAGAATATGGACGTCGAATATGGAGGCGTCGGCCTCTGAAATAAGGGAGATCGCCTTCCTGCCCAGCTCAGCGGTTTCCTTCCTTGCAGCTTTAATGGCGTGTTCGAAAAGAAGGCTTTCCTTTGCAGCGTCTGTTGTCTTCTCGGGTTTTATTTCCGCAAAATAATCGTTTTTGGCGTAAATGACGGCTGTTCCGATTGCAACGCCAGGGTTTGCCGAGATGCCCCTTACAATCACCTGTTTCTGCTTTCTGGAAAGTCCTTTTGCCCCCGGCTCCGATTCG
Source organism: Victivallales bacterium (assembly GCA_041666985.1). Classification (GTDB taxonomy): domain Bacteria; phylum Verrucomicrobiota; class Lentisphaeria; order Victivallales; family GWF2-50-93; genus GWF2-50-93. Next base: position 7,964 of record JBAYFV010000026.1, on the reverse strand, counting down.
GCCGCAAGCACCTTCAGCATTTTCGAGCTCATGATCAAATTGGCTATCTGTGTGCATACGGATTTGACCACATCCGTGATTGAAAGGGTGAAAGGCGTATCTCCGGTATTCTGAAGGTTGAGGACCCCCACGCTTTTTCCGCCGACTGTCAGGGGAACGGAAAGGAATGACTTGTATTTTTCCTCTCCTGAACCTTTCACTAACTTGTATTTGGGATGTTTTTCAGGATTTGCAATATTTATAATCTCACCGTCTTTGAATGCGATGCCGGTGATCCCCTCGCCCGGTTTCAGCCTGACTTTTCCGACAATATCCTGATTCAGTCCGTATGTCGCAGTGAGTACCAGCTCGTTCTCCTCTTCGTCGTAGACATAAATCGAGCACACTTCCGCATCCAGGTTTTTCGAAAGGACTTTGACTATCTCGCCAAGAACCAGCGACTGATCATCGTTCTCGGCAATGATTTTTGAAATCTTTCTCAGAATTATCAGAATCTTGGATAGCATTTTGCGTATATACTTTTACTATTTGGTGAACCTTTAAAAATCGGCATGTAAGGTTTCATTATATTTGAAATAAAAACCAACTTGTTATTATACAGAGTATTCAGTTAAAATCAACACATGGACGGATAATGAAAAAAATCGGAGACATATTCATTCTCACAGACTGTTATTGCCGTTATGAGACCGACAAGGCGGTGTTCCGCGAACTGGATCTCGGCTGCGGCAAGGGAGGATTCACACGCGAACTGTCCTCGAGATATCCCGAAAGGAGAATACTGGCTGCGGATGTCATGATAGGCCGCCTGAGAAGACTCGAAAAAAGGATAAGGGCCTCCGGGATTTCAAATATCGAACTCCTCAGGATTGACGCATGGAACCTGATCGGATACACTCTTCCCGATGAATCGGTTGACAGGATACACATCCTCTGCCCCGACCCATGGCCCAAGGCAAAACACAGGCAGTACCGCCTCCTGAGTTCCGAATTCATCGGAAGGATGCTGAGAATCCTGAAGAAAAACGGAACTGTTCATTTTGCAACGGACGACAGATGCTACTTTGAATCCGTGGAAAAACTCTTCGGATGCAATTCATCCTACAAAAGGGAAGATTCCCTGATCTCCGACATTGCCTTGATCAGATCCGACTTTGAGAAAAAATGGGAGTCCAAAGGCGCCGGAGTGACGCACGCCGCGTGGCGACGCGTGTCCGGAGAGAAACATCACAACCGTTAAATCGCCTCTTGCTGAAGCAAAACCAACGGAGGGCGGGCTTTCTTACCCGCCGTTTGAGTTAAGATTTGGCGGGTTGGAAAACCCGCCCCCCGTTAAATTTTGAATTTTGCAACCAGCTCGACTAATGACTACTTCTGACAGCGTTCCGCCGCCAGAAGAGTCTCGGCGTTATGTTCACGCCTCGGTGCGGGGATTGAACGCGGATTTTGCAGCCAGCTGTTTCCATATGTGCTTTTCCTCCTCGCTGCTCTGCGGCGGAACTTGAATTGACACCCCGACGTAGAGATCGCCCCTCCTTGCATTGCCCGACGGCAAACCCTTGCCACGGACGCGGAGCTGATGCCCCTGCTGGGTGCCCGCAGGAACTTTCAATGAAACCGTGCCCTCCAGCGTCTGCACTGGAACCGTCGCGCCAAGTACCGCCTCCCATGGAGTCAGCTCCAGGCCGCCAACCAGATCTGCTCCACGCGTCTCAAAATCGGGATGCTGGGCATAACGGACACGCAAATACAGATCCCCCGCGCCGCCCCCGGCAAAACCGGCATCGCCCTTGCCCCTCAGCCGAATGGACTGGCCTGTACGGACTCCTGCGGGGATGCGAACCTGATAGGTCTGCGACTCTTCCCGCCCCGTGCGGGCATTGGTGCGCCGAACCGTGATTGCACGCATGGCGCCCTTGAGCACCTCCTCAAGCGTGATGAGGATATCCCCTCGGACATCCTGCCCCCGCTGCGCTGCGGCGGACTGTTCCCATGTTTCATCGGCACCGCCTGCAGCCCGGCGGGAGCCGAACGGAGAGAAACCGCCGGAGCGACCGGTTCGGCCACCGAAAAACTGTTCGAAGAAATCACTGAAACCAGTCCCCTCGAATTCAAAATCAAACTCCTCGCCGCCAGCACCTCGCCCGGCGGTCTGACGGAAGGCGCTGCCCGGAGGGGGCTGTCGGAAACCGGCGCCCTGTTTCCAATTTGCGCCCAGCTGGTCGTATTTTTTGCGATTCTCGGGATCGCCAAGGACCTCGTAGGCCTCATTGATTTCCTTGAATTTGGTCTCAGCCATCTTTTTGTCTTTCGCGACATCGGGATGATGTTTTCGCGCCAGTGTGCGAAACGCCTTTTTAATGTCTTCGACCGCAGCGTTCCTTGGCACACCGAGTGTCTGGTAATAGTCTTTAAATTCAACCGACATATTGGACTCCTTTTATAGTAAATGAATGGATTGCCGGATGGTTGCGATATCAGCTTCCAGGATGCCCGGCGACCGAAATCCTCCCATAATATTGCCCGTCAATGAAATAATGTAATCGTAATTTCATTTTTTGATGATTGATATATATTAGCTTTGGAGTCAGGAGTCAGAACAACAAAGGGGGTTTCCAATGCTTGAGCAATTGAAGAAAAACATGTTTACCGGAATCGGCATGATGGCGATGACCCAGTCGAAGATCATGGAGTTCGGAAAAAGGCTTGCCAAAGAGAGCAAGCTTTCGGAGGCCGAGGGCGAAAAGCTTGTAAACGATCTGCTGAAACAGGCGGACGGCATGAAAAAGCATTTCGAGAAAAACTTCTCCAGTATCGTGGAGGATAAAATGAAGAATGTCAAACTCCCGTGCACCGCCGGATTCGAGAAGATGGAAAAGGAAATCAACGGACTCAGGAAAACTCTCGCCAGTATCGAATCCAAGCTGGATAAAAACAATACCCGGACCAAGGCGGACGCCACCCGAAAACCCAATAAATAGGGAACGAACATCCAGTTTGGGTGTTCATTCTGATACCTGGCACTTGAAACAAAAAACTGTTAAACAAAGGCTTCAATGCTTTTCCACAAAAGAAAATCAGGCTGGCGACATCATCAGTACAAACGCTACCAGACCGTTGTGGGCGTTCTAATCAAGCACGGATTCTATGATTTTGTCGAGAACAGCAACCTTCTCAGATTCGTCCCGTTCAGGCATAGATACATGCCCGAAGGCGGACTCCGGGATGAGGAGGAGAAGCTTAACCACTGGAAGAGAATCAGGCTCGTCCTGGAGGAGCTTGGCCCCGCCTATGTCAAGCTTGGGCAGTTTGTAAGCAACAGACCGGATCTCCTCCCCCAGGAACTCTGCATTGAACTTGAATCCCTTCTTGACTCAGTGCCACCTTTCGACAACTCCGAAGCTGTGAAAATAATCGAAAAAGAGTTCAATGTCCCAATCAACATGGTTTTCAAGCACTTCACCGAAACTCCTTTCTCTTCGGCTTCAATCGCCCAGGTACATAAGGCAACACTCCATGACGGAACCAAGGTGGCCGTCAAGATACAACGTCCCGGAATAAGGGAAGTGATCAACGCGGATCTTGAGATAATGGGGGAAATTGCAGGGTTGCTGGAAAAATACGTTTCCGGCATGAACGTCATAAACCCAGTCGGGATTGTCGAGGAATTCAAGGTCTGCATCTCCGAAGAGCTCGACTTCATCAACGAGGCTGACAACATTGAAAAGTTCACCCGGAAATTCGGCAGGGACAAACGGGTGTGTTTCCCGAAGGTGTACAAGGAGTACACGACTACGCGCGTACTTGTAATGGAAATGGTTGAAGGCGAATCCCTGGTCAAGATAAAAGAAGGCGGCAATCCGAATTACAATCTGGATCTTATTGCGACAACGCTGAGCGACCTCCTGATGGATCAGATATTTGAACATGGTTATTTCCACGGGGATCCGCACCAGGGGAACATCATAATCCGCGAAAACAATGTCATCTGTTTTGTCGATTTCGGCCAGGTCGGGATACTTTCACCGAGAAACAGGCAAGTTCTCCGTGAAATCATCATCGGACTTGTGCAGAGGGATCCCAGGAGAGTCGCAAACGCCACAATGAAACTTTCCACGAATTCTGAAATCATCAACAGGGAGGAGTTTGAAAACCGGGTGTTCAAAATCATCGACAAATATGCCGGTGTGACATTGCACAACCTCAACCTCAGCAAGTTTTTCAACGATCTTTTCAAACTGGTCATCAGCAGCAAACTCATGATCCCGTCAGATCTTTATCTCCTCGGAAAGGCCATAACATCGCTTGAAGGAACGCTCAGGAAAATAAAACCGGACTTCAATATCATAGAGCACATCGAACCCTTCGTCAGGAAAATGATTTTGGAAAATATCAGCCCGTATAACATTTTCAAGGACGTCTACACCAGTCTTTCCGATTACTCCGAGCTGTTCCGCAATCTTCCCGGCGGGTTCAGGGACATACTCAACCAGTTCAAAAACAGGAATATCAAGATCCAGTTCGAACACAAGGGCCTTGAGCCGATGCTGCACAAGCACGATCAGATAAGCAACAGGATATCCTTCTCCATTGTCTCATCGTCGCTGATAATCGGTTCGTCTCTGATAATACATGCAAAGATCCCGCCCATGGTCTTCGGCATCTCATTCCTCGGCCTTTTCACCTTCATATTCGCCCTGATGATGAGCGTCTTCCTCCTGATTTCAATTCTAAGACATGGCAGGATGTGATGTAAACAAAACGCGGGGTCGCCTTCAAAAAGTCAACCCCGCATTCTATGTTCAGCGGACTTCGTAATATTTATTGAGCAGGGCGTCGTAGTCTGCCTGCTTCTTTGCCCGGACATCTGCTGGAAGGTCGTCTGTCGCCAGACTGCGCTTCATGTCAAGCATTTTCCTGAAGTCGCCTGTAAGAGCCTTCGCCTCGGCGCCTGTCATATTCTGGTTTGAAAGCTGGCTCGTCAATGAATTTTTTGCAATGACATTTTTGCCGAGACGGTAAACAGGCATCTGTTTCCCATCCGTGTCATGTTTTTCCGCCCAGATATTTGCACTGGCTGCATTCAATGCATCCTTTAACTTGCTGCACTCGTCCTTTGTAAGTTTCCCGTCTGATTTAAATGTGCTTTCCATGGCGGCTATTTTCTGCTGCTGATCCTGAAGGCCCTTAGCCTCATCCGGAGTGAGATACCCTTTGTTAATACCGTGCTGAATGCGTTTTGACTGGTTGTCCTGACGCTTGTCAACCACGGCATCATGTTTGTCTTTTGCAGTGTTCCTTGCATCTTTCACCTTGTCCTTTGCGGCATCGGCATTGTCTTTTGCGGCAACCCTTGCAGCCTTGGCCGCTTTCTTTTTCCCGTCTCCGGCATTGCCATCATCCTGAGCCGCAACTACAGTTCCCAGACCGAAGATAACAGCCGCCGCCAACATCAACATTGCCTTCTTCATGTTCGTCCTCCGTTTAATTCAATTTCACCGCTTCAATGAACATGAAACGACAGGGAATCAGATTTATTGTGCATGAATATGAAAAGCAGCCACGGTCTAAGGTTTCTTATCGGCAAAACCGGCAACGAGCCATATGCGAAGAGGCTCCTTCAGTCTACACGTCCGGCGTTAAATCTGCGGGACATGAGTTTACCGTGCCAGATCAGGCCCTTCTTTTCGAGGGTGCTGCATTCTTCACGTGACGGCGGGGCATAGATGATCCTGAACATGTCGCTCCATTCATTGCAGAGAACCCCGATCTCATCAGGCCCTTTTTTCCCGTTTACGAACCAGCGCGGTTCCGCGAAATCAAAATCAAACGAAACCTTCTCGTCCGGCTTCAGCACAATCACGTCTTCATTGCGGGGTTTTACAGGTTCACTGAATGTTTTTGCAAATGTCCATTCTTTCTCCAGGCTGGCGGAAACCGCATTGAAAGATCGGGAATCCGGAAGATTGACAATCGCGAGCGGCTTGCCCGAAGCGTTCTGGAGGGTGATTTTCAGCTTCGGACTCTTCCTGACTTTCACATCCTTGTTTTCCGGGGGCGGCTGTTCCTGTCCGTTATTCCAGTTATTTCTCCCAGGCTGTGAACGCTCCGTAATTTCAAGTCCGACCCCCAATTGTCCCCATCGGTAATCCTTTGCCACTGCCGTGCCGTCGCTTCCAAGCGCAACCTCGACTTCGAGCGGAACATGGACATCATTCCCCCTGCCCGCCCGCTTTTCAATATCAAGACCTTTCTTCTGCTGGACAAAATACTTTTCAATGCCGTATTTCAAAGGCAGATATTTCTGTGACGCAGGATTAAACCGGTATTCATTTCTTCCCTTTATGAAAACGGCATCACCGGCAGGCCTGACTGTAGTGCAGTAATCAAGATCAAAAAGATCAGACTCCCCCTTCTTCAGGACAGTATAGTATTTTGCGCTCTTGTCCGCAGGAAGCGTCCCCCTGAATTTCCTAAGCGGAATTTCTGAAATCTCATACTTAAGGCTGACATAGTCGCCACGGAACGGATCGCGGGGATCAACCGGCGCAGTTCCCAGAAACACAGTTTTACCGGTGTGGATTATCGCCTCCCTCACCCCAGCCATATAAATCAGGGCAAACAACTGAAGCAGAACGGAACCGATTATGAACATCTTTCTCACTGTTTCACCCCGGTCGCTTCTTTCTTTCTTCTGGAATAACGCATGCCGACAAGGAAAATCCCGGCGCCCACAGCGAGAAAGACCACTGCCCTGACAAGAAGGCTGTCAAATAAATCTGCGTATCTCGCAAATGCCAGGAACGCAAGCAGTATTGTCCCGGCCGCAGTCAGTTTCGAATTGACGCTCCTGCACCCGTAAGATATGAGCATCACGCTCTGAAACAGGAAGACAATGTTGAATACGGCGGCCCCTCCCCATCCGTCGAATCCGGAGAGCCATCCGAAATTCAGGGTCACGGCGAAAACGGTGACGGGAATCGCAAAATGGTCCACATGGTAAAACTTATTCAAATCGTCTTTTATTTTCCCGACGGGCAGTATTGCCAGCAACCATGCAACGATGGCAGCAGAAGCGGTTACAAGCACATAAACCGACGAGTTGACTTCATCAAACCAATAGCTCCTGAAGATGTGCCTGTCCGCATTGGGAAAAGTGAAGACATAAAGTGAAATCCAGTAAAGGATGCTGCCGTAAACGGCAAATACCGCCGAACTTTCGGAAAACAGATTTTTCCTCCTGACAATTATGGACAGGGCTGTCAGGAGCGCGGCAACTGAAATGAAAAGTGCAGGCGCGACGTGCTCAAAGAAATAATGGCAGTTGAAGAGCAGAGAGAGCACGAAAGAGGGAATTGCGACCGCCAGCAATATCCTTGAGCGCATTCGCCAGGCGAGAGGAAGTATTCCGGCCAGGATCAGGAGAGGCGCGATATTCGTCCTGGAATCAAACCCGAAATTTTCAAACGCCCCCCACAGCACCAGAAGAACGGAAGCCATCACGCCCTGGACAATCGAGGGGAGGCCCCAGGCCAGGAGCAGAGCTCCGACACCCCAGACGATGAAGGCGTTCGGGTAATGTTCATCAATGTTGTATATCTGCGAGACCAACCAGATCCCGGAGCCGAAAAACATTGTTCCAAGTGCGAAAAAGGCTTCTGAAAGATAAGCCCGGGATGCGCCCTTGCTCCTGAAATAATAGCCGGCTCCGTGTGTTCCCAGCAGCGCGGAAAAGATCAGTGCGAGTTTCGCAAACTTGTGGATACTGTCCCAGTTGTATGCGAAAAGGAGAATAACGCCAAGTCCGAAAACAATTGCGCCGATTACGGAAAATATAAGCGGCCCCCAGTTCCTGGATGGGGTTTCCTCAGGATAAAGGGCGGTGATCCTGTCGGCCTGGCTGCGGTCAATGATACCGTCATTGATCCAGCGCTCAACTTCCTGCATCAGCCATTTTGTGTTTT
>JBAYFV010000025.1:0-18883 GCA_041666985.1 Victivallales bacterium | reverse complement strand
CGGCCCGCACGCGGTGCTGGCCAGGCAGGTGCTGGATTCGACGGGAAAAGGATAATGCATCCGCAATACCAAACTTAACGCTTAGGAGTCGTAAAGAAATAAATATGGCATTTGGCGGAAAATACAGGTGTTTGGATTTGAGGCGCGAGTCCCGCGCGTATGGTACATACGTAAGGGATGAAGCAACATTTTTCAAAAAATCAACTTTTAAACACCAAACTGCAATTTTTCAGTTGCGGCTCGCCGTCTTGTGAGGTAATTTCTGAATCGGAAGTTGGAATTGGCAATCCGCGTCGTTACGGTGGACACAGTCGGGAATAATATGATTATCATCGAACCTCACATTCACATGTACTCCAGAACTACTGACGACTATCAGCGGATGTATGATGCCGGAATCAGGGTCTGTGTAGAACCTTCCTTCTGGCTTGGGACAAACAGGAGATATGCCGGAACCTTCTTCGACTACTTCAGCCTGATCCTTGATTTTGAAACCGTAAGGTCGAAAAGATTCGGCATTGATCATTTCGCCGCCATATCCGTCAACCCGAAGGAGGCCGAGAATACTGCCCTCGCCTATGAAGTCATAGCCGGAATGGACGAATATCTTAATCATCCCCGCTGTGTCGCGCTCGGCGAGATCGGATTCAACAATATAAACAAGAAGGAAGAGGAAATCTTCGCAAAACAGCTCAGCATCGCCCACAAGAGGATGATGCCAGTCATAGTCCATCTCGCCCATTTCGAGAAAGTCAAAGCCGTCAAGCGGACAATTGATGTCATTAAAAACGAAAAGATACCGGAAGCGCTTGTCGAAATAGACCACAATACGGAAGAATCCATGCCTTTCGCCAGGGAAACCGGATGCTACACCGGAATGACAGTTTATCCGATTTCAAAACTGAGTCCGGAACGCGTTTCTAAAATAGTAAGGGATTTCGGCAGCGAAAGAATGATAATCAACGGCTCGGCCGACTGGGGTATATCCGATCCGCTGAGCCTGGTAAAAGCCTGTGATTTCATGAAGAAGGACGGACATCCCGAAAAAACCGTTTCATCAATCCTGTTCGACAATCCGAACGCCTTTTATTCACAATCGCCCAAATGGAAACCGGATTTCAATTTGAAGCCGATTGACCCGCATGAATTCCAAAGGTAGGGACGCCTCTCCGCAGGCGTCCGGAATTGAACGGCGCGTTGAGGAGAACGCGCCCTACCTGAAACAAGAGAAAACCATGAAAACAAAGAAACAAAGACTTGCCGCATTCGATAAAGTAGACATATACCCTGTAATCTCCTCCGGGTTCTGTGCGGGCAGAAGCCCGACATACGTCCTGGAGCAGATCGCCGCCGGCGATGCCAGGATAGTCCAGCTCCGGGAAAAAAACATCAATAGAAAAGCACTTGGGCTCCTTGCATGCGAATTTCGCAAAATCTGCGACAGGTACGGAATGCTTCTGATAATCAATGATCTTGTGGATATCGCCCTTGAGTCCGGTGCCGACGGCGTTCATCTCGGACAGGAAGACCTACCTCTTGAAGAAGCCAGGAAGGCGGCGCCGGAGCTGATATTCGGAATTTCCACCCATTCAAGGGAAGAGGCTATAGAAGCGCAGGCAAATGGTGCCGACTATATCAACATAGGCCCGATTTTCAATACGCAGACAAAGTCTCTGGCAACAGCGCCTCTGGGCGTTGAAATCATCATGGAGCTCGCCCCCCTGCTCCATATACCTTTTACGGTGATGGGTGGGATCAAGTCCAGGCATATACCGGAACTTCTTTCTGCGGGAGCGCGTAAAATTGCAATGGTAACCGAAATAACCGCGAATGGAAACATTGCGGCCAAAATGGCGGAACTGAAAAACATGATGCGCTAAAAACATGAATACAACAAACTGACTGCAACTGTTTGATTTTACATTCTTTTCAAATAAATTACAATAGACGGTTTTATATTGGCAATGTCACAACGGAGTAAATTACATGTCAAATATGCAGGGTAATCCTAATGTCGGCGCAATCACACAGATTCCAAGCCAGCATCCATCCATCCCTGTTACGCCAAAACAGCCCGTACTCACATGCTTCTATCCCATCGGCTCCAACTGGCATAGAAAAGATTTTCCGACAAGCAAGGACAGATTAAACATTACCGAAGACACACACAACTCGGATATTCCAATCGGCATACCGAACGCAAAGGGGCTGGAAATAGTGTTCCAGAAGATAGGCTCAGAATGGTATGCCTTTGAAGCAAGCAACACAAGTTTCATGACAGTCAACGGCATCCCGAAGCATCAGGCGGTATTCAGGACACATGACAAACATGTCATTTTCATTGACAGCGTCCCGTTTGTGTTTCTGCTTGGCGGCATCTCCGAGGTAAAACAGAAATCCGAGGGCAATCCAGGCAGAGATGAGTTTTCCCTTGTCGTTCCAAAGGCATCGTCCGGAGCCATCTTCAAAAAAGAAAAACCCTGCGTTATCGGATCCAATGAATTCTGCGATCACCGGCTGCATAATGAAACAGCCAGCGCTTTTATTTTCTTTCATAAGAACTGCTGTTTCCTAAAGGCGATTTCAGGCTCGCCCGAAAATCCGGTAACAGTGGACGGTGTCAGCGCGGAAACGCCTGTCCCGCTATTTGATGAAAGCAAAATTCTGATTGGGAAATATGCCGCGGAGTTCCATGTCGAGCAGGATACCTCGATCTCGAAACATGATTTCAATTTTTCCCCTGAACACAAACCCGAGCAACTCTCCCTCCTATGCATCAACGAGTCCTCTGATGAAAAAAGCAGCTTTCCCCTTCCTCCAGCCGGAAAGGCGCTTAATATCGGCAGGGATTCACACTCCGAAATCCAAATTAATTCCAAAGATATTTCAAGAAAGCACGCGCAGCTGATAATTTATGAGCGTTCAGCGCTTCTTTTCGACTGCCACAGCACAAATGGGACATTGGTAAACGGCGAGAAGATAGCCAAAAGGATGCTTCATCCGGGAGACATTGTCACATTAGGCGATACGCGTTTCCTGTTCTGCTATCTTGAATAGGCTGTCTTCACCATAATGAGTTTTTTCATACGGATAAATTCGCGGAAGGGATTTACCGTATGAAAAAGCATATCCGATGAAAATTGCCTTTTCAGGGTTTCGTCTCACCCTGTCCGGTTTTCAATTCCTTCTTGACAGGCGCAGGCATCTTTGCCGGGGACGGCAAAGTCCGGATTATGTCGTAGAATGTCACAAACACCATGAGGCCGATAAGCAGTACCGCGCAGATCATGAATATTGGCTTTACCAGCGCTTCCGGCAACGGCTTCCCCCTTATGCCCTCGATTGCTGAAAGAACAATATGTCCTCCGTCGAGAACCGGCAGGGGAAAGAGATTTATCAATGCCAAACTGAAAGTGATCATCACAATCAGGTTAAGCGCCTGAACAATATTGCCACGGTAAACAGCTTTTCCGATTACGCTGACTATGCCCAGGGGGCCGCTCATGTGGCGGGGTTTAATCGTACTCTTCCTGGAGACCATTCCCCGCAGTGATTTATAAGTCATGTCAATCACGTCGGCAAACTGCTGGAACGGATTCGGATGGCTGTAGAAAACCTGCTGCACGCCGATGGTGTAATTCCTTACAAGCCCGGGAGCAAACCTGATGCTCAGCACCTGCTCTCCACGCAAGACGGAAAACTCCATTTCAGACCCCCTGCTCTGCTGGATCTGATTGAAGAAAGTTTCGGGAGTTGTCAGGACTTTTCCGTTGATCTTCTGGATGACATCATTCTTACAGATCCCTCCCTTGTCGGCGGCCGAGCCGGGTACGACTTCGCTGATCAATACGGGAAGTTTGGAATCATACCTTACGCCAATCCTGTAAAAAGCGGCGGACGGTTCCTCCACGGCGGCAATATCGCCCACATCAAAAATCTTCCCCTGACGGTTCACCGTCAAAACCAGAGGTTTGCCTGCAGACTCGTTTATTTTATCGAAGAACTCATCATGTCCGCTTATTTCAACGGCGTTGACTTTCAGGACGACATCATCTTTTTTAAGTCCCGCCTTTTCCGCAGGCGAACCCGGCAGAGGCACCACAATAACCGGTATCTTTGGGAAAAAGTAAGGATATGCAAGCCCTTCTTCTGGCATCACATTCCTGTTCGCCTTCGGAAGATACTTCACGGTAAGGTTCTCACTGCCGCGTTTAACCCCAAGTTCGACATCACCGACCGTGAACAATATTTTCCTTACGAAATCATTCCATGTGCCATAGAAACGGCTTCCGTTGAGCGTCTGGACAAAATCGCCCTTCCTCAATCCCGCCCCGAATTCAGGACTGTCCTCGGCAACAAACGCAACTTCAAAAGACTTGAGTTTCGGCGTGTCCTGCGGAATACCGTGTATCCAGAGGAAAGTGCCAAGGAAGAGACCGAAGAGAATATTGAAGAGAGGTCCTGCAAAAGCGGTTATAATCCTGTCAACCGGTTTTACCGGAGGAAGAACATTTCCATCCTCATCCTTTGCCGGGCCGGTAGAATCAATCTGGGGAAGATCCACATATCCGCCGACGGGAATGCAGCCGATCCTGTAATCAACACCCTTGTATTTATAACCCCATATTTTTTTGAATCCTATTGAAAAGGCGACCACATGCAGTCCGCGCCATTTCGCAGCCAGGAAATGTCCGAGTTCATGGACGAAAATACACAGTCCGAAAAAAAACACCACGAAAATTGCGACACATGCGTATATGAATATTGCTCCAATCATGAATTGATTCCCCGGTTTATTGTCTTTAATTACAGTTATATGTCTTGGCTGATAAAAAATCCGAATATCGAAATCCGAAACTCGAAACAAATTCAAAACACAAAAAAACATGGCTTTTCCAATCCGACAGTTTCGGATTTCGTGCTTCGAATTTCGAGCTTAGCTTGCAGGTAACCCAGTTCACCGTTTCCTTATTTTAACGGAAGCGGCGGCGGCCCTCGCCCATTTATCGGCTGATAGAATAGCATCAAGTGACGGACGATCAAGTTTTTTATGTGAAGACATCACCTTTTCAATGATTGCCCATATGTCAGTGAATCGTATTTCAGATTTCCTGAACCGTTCGACGGCGATCTCGTTCGCCGCATTCATCACCGCCGGAACAGTGCCTCCGCACTTCAACGCCTCGTAGGCAAAATCAAGCGACGGGAAGGTCCTCCTGTCAGGCCTTTCAAAAGTAAGTCCTGCGAGTTTCGCAAAATCAAGAGGTTTGAGAAGCCCGCGATGCTTCACGGGATAAGTCAGGGCGTACTGTATTGGGAAACGCATGTCCGGAGTGCTCATCTGGGCAAGCACCGTCCCGTCTATGAATTCAACCATGGAATGGATTACCGACTGGGGATGTATGACGACATCTATGTTTTCCGCCGGAACGTTGAAAAGCCATCTCGCCTCGATTATTTCAAGCGCCTTGTTCATGAGTGTCGCCGAATCAATTGAAACCTTCGGCCCCATCTCCCAGACCGGATGGGCAAGCGCGGACTCATATGTGGCCCTGCGAATTTCGCAGAGCTTCCCCCCCCGGAACGGGCCGCCGCTGGCGGTCAGGATTATCTTTGACACATCAGCTTCCCGCTTCCCCTCAAGACACTGGAAAATTGCGCTGTGCTCGCTGTCAACCGGAAGGAATTTCACTTTACGTTTTGAAACCTCCTTCATGACAAGCTCGCCAGCCATGACAAGGACTTCCTTGCTTGCGATTGCAATATCCTTACCCGCCTTTACAGCCTCAAGGACGGGAACAAGGCCGCCTGTTCCCACAATTGCGCAGAGAACAAGATCCGCTTCGGGCAAAGTGGCGATTTCAAGTATTCCGTTCCGCCCGCCGTGGATTCTGCAGTTTGCGGGCAGGATTTTCCCGAGTTCGTCCAAACGGGAGGTGTCGGCAAGTGCGACATGCCTGCATTTAAGCTCCCGCGCCTGCCGCGCAAGCATCTCAATATTTCCACGTGCGGCCAGTCCGACAACTTCGAATTCACCTGCGAGATGTTTTACAACATGTACGGCATTTCTGCCGATGGAACCTGTGGATCCCAGGATAACTATTTTCTTTTTCATTATTCCAACATCATTACAAATGAAAATCTAAAAATCCGAAATTCGAAGCTCGAAACTTGAAACAAATCCGAAATTCGAAGTTCTAAAATTTTAAACATTTGAATTTCATGTTTTATTGTTTCGGATTTCGATATTCGGATTTCGAATTTGTATTGAGGGCGGAGCCAACCCTTAATATCTGTAATGTTCGGGCTTGTACGGCCCCTCCACGGGAACTCCGATATATGCGGCCTGCTCTTTTGAAAGCCTGGTAAGTTTCACCCCAATCTTTTCAAGGTGAAGGCGTGCGACTTCCTCGTCAAGCTTCTTGGGCAGACGGGTGACACCGGGCTTGAGGCTTTTGTTTGTGGCAAGCTCAATCTGGGCAAGCGTCTGGTTTGTGAACGAATTGCTCATCACAAAGCTAGGATGGCCCGTGGCGCAACCGAGGTTCACAAGACGGCCTTCGGCAAGGATGTAAATGCAGTGCCCGTCCGGAAACACATATTTGTCAACCTGGGGCTTGATGTTAATCTTCTTCACGCCGGGGCATTTCTCAAGCTTGTCCATCTGGATCTCATTGTCGAAATGTCCGATGTTGCAGACGATTGCCTGATCCTTCATCTCCTTCATGTGTTCAAGTGTGAGTATGTCCTTATTGCCTGTCGTGGTGACATAAATATCGGCAACCGGAAGTGCGTCTTCGACCGGAGCGACCTGATATCCCGCCATGGCGGCCTGAAGCGCGCAGATCGGGTCTATTTCGGTTACGATAACCCTTGCGCCGAAATTGCCCATTGACTCGGCTGAACCTTTCCCGACATCCCCGTATCCGCAGACACAGCAGACTTTTCCGGCAATCATGACATCCGTTGCGCGTTTGATTCCGTCGGCAAGAGATTCGCGGCATCCGTAGAGATTGTCGAACTTGGATTTCGTCACGGAGTCATTCACATTTATTGCGGGAACCAGAAGCTTCCCCTGCTCGAACATCTGGTAGAGGCGGTGAACTCCGGTGGTCGTCTCTTCGGAAACACCCTCCCATTCCCTGACGACATTATGCCATCTTTTCGGTTCTTCCCTGAGAATCTTCTTGAGGATGAGATTGAGCTGTTTTTCGTCCTCGCCGTGGGTTTTGGCATCAAGGATCCTGGGATTCTTTTCAGCTTCATAGCCCCTGTGGATCATAAGGGTTGAATCACCGCCGTCGTCAACAATCAGGTTCGGCCCCTTTCCGCCCGGAAAATTCAAGGCTTTTTCGGTACACCACCAGTATTCCTCGAGAGTTTCGCCTTTCCATGCGTAGACGGGGATACCGGCTTCCGCGATTGCGGCTGCGGCCTCGTCCTGAGTCGAGAAGATATTGCACGAACACCATCTGACATCCGCGCCGAGCTTCACCAGAGTCTCGATAAGAACGGCGGTTTCGATTGTCATGTGAAGACTGCCCATGACGCGCTTGCCCTTCAGAGGCTTTTTCCTGGCGTATTTTTCGCGTGTGGCCATAAGCCCGGGCATTTCATGCTCGGCAATTTCAATTTTCTTTCTTCCAAGTGCGGCAAGCGAGATGTCTTTTACCTTGTAATCCATTTCCGACCCCTTTATTATTTAGTGATTTTCAGATTTAGTGATTCAATGATTTATTAACCGGCGGGCTGAAAAGTTAACCGCCAATTGAAAATGGGCGGGTAACCTATCATCCCTGCATGACTTTCTCAAACCTTAAACCGAATATTTTTGTTCCATCCACAATCGGATGAAACAGAAATATGGCAGTCCTGAACAATAAAGTTGCTGTTTAAGCGTTTCCCTCCAAACGGAAACAATTTAAAGTGACATGAACAAATGCATGACAGGACAGCAAGATTTTTCACACTCATCGAGCTCCTGGTTGTAACAGCCATAATCGGCCTGCTCATAGGCATTACCGCGCCTGCCCTGTATAAGGTGAAACAAAAGGCGAACAGCGCAAAGTGCATAAATAATCTCCGGCAGATATCCCTGGCGTTCCAGGGATATCTGTTAACATCAAAAGACATTATGCCCACTGCCGCCGACGTGCCTTCGCTGAGCCTCAACGCCGATCCGAGAATAGTGGATGTCCTGGATCAGGAAATAGAAAACAAGGCTGTGTTCGAATGTCCGAACGACGATGGGAAAAAATATTTCCAAGTTGCGGGCTCCAGCTATTTCCAGTCTGAAGGTTCCAGCTACGAGTATATGACAAACCTGGGCGGCAGAAGCATAGACAAGAGGAGCAAGCCTTCATCGGTTCCTGTCATGCATGATTATAGATGTTTTCACGGCAACCCCTCTTCACCGGGCGCCATGAACTATATACTTGCCGACTGGCACGTTGGAGATTTGGAATAAAGGGAACACCTAAAAAAGGAGCACTGTCAATGAACAGGAAATATGTGATCGCCGCCGTTGCCGTACTTATTGCCGTCACTGCATCATTCGCCTGTTACAAGTATTTTCGCAGCCCCGATCTTCCGGATCCCGGCAAACAGAAGACGGAGGACATTGCGAAGATGATGGCCTCGGAAAAGTTTTCAAAACTGCCGCAAGAGCTTAAAAACAGATACCTTGAAAATCTTGCCAGCCAGGACAAAGCCAG
Organism: Victivallales bacterium; assembly: GCA_041666985.1. Taxonomy (GTDB): domain Bacteria; phylum Verrucomicrobiota; class Lentisphaeria; order Victivallales; family GWF2-50-93; genus GWF2-50-93. Next base: position 10,169 of record JBAYFV010000025.1, on the reverse strand, counting down.
GGAAATATTCTACTCCTCAAGAAGCATGACTGACGATGAAAGGAAAAATCTGCGGGATAACATGAGGCCCATGTTTGAAATCGCCATGAATAAAAAGGCGAAGGAATACTTTGCACTTCCCCGGGAAAAGCGCGATGCGTTTCTCGACAACGAACTTGATAAAATGGCGGAGAGACGCGCTAACCGTCCCCCCAATGCCTCGGTTGGGCAGCAGGGTGGAGGAGTACCCGGAGGAGCTCCCGTTCAGGGAAATACGGGCGGCAGATGGCAGGGGCCGTCAGCCAAAGCCGTAAAAAAAAGGATTGAAACAACAGATCCCGCCGACAGGGCGAAAGCCGCCCAATATCGCAAGGATCTGCGTGCAAGAGCCCAACAGCGTCAAAGATGATGTCAAAGTGCTATTCCACACACTTGGACGTTGGATATTCCGCGGCTCTACTTCTTCACCGTATGAACCAGTCCCTCTCTCTTGTGAATCTCAAGGATATGGTTCATCGCCTCTTCAGATGAATCAACCAGCTTGAAATACCGCAAGTCGGATGAACTTATTTTATTCTCATCAACGAGCGAGGTCTCAAACCATTCAATAAGCGGCGTCCAGAATTTCTTGCCGACGATCACAAGCGGAATTCTGTTGATCTTGTTGGTCTGAATCAGAGTCAGGGTTTCCATCATTTCATCAAGAGTTCCGAATCCGCCGGGAAACGCGACTACGCCCAGGGCATATTTCAGGAAATTCACTTTTCTTATGAAGAAATACCGGAAATCAACCTCTGATGTCAGGTACGGGTTGGCATCCTGCTCCATGGGGAGTTTTATGTTGAGTCCTACGGATATCCCGCCTGCGGAATGCGCACCCCTGTTGGTCGCCTCCATGATTCCAGGCCCACCTCCGGTGAGCACACCGTATCCGTTTTCAACCAGAAGACGACCCATTTTTTCGGCCTCCAGGTAATCCTTGTGTCCCGGCTTGGTGCGTGCGGAACCGAAAACGGTTACAAGCGGCCCCTGCGAACTCATCGTCTCAAATGATTCGACGAATTCCGCCATTATCCTGAATATCCGCCAAGGATCCTCCTTGGTGAAATCATTGAACAACGCTTCCGGCTCCCTCAAAACCAATTTTTTGTTTTCCATGACTAAATCCCCTGCTTGTTTATATGTGAATTTCTGAGATTCCATTTTATAAATCCCGGATCAATTGACAAGTCTTTTCCTTAGACGATGCATTGCAAGCCATCCGACAATGACCGTAAAGATTGCGATATACGCGAAATCCCACATGATTATCGGAGACATTTTCCCTGCGCAGCACATTCTGACGATTCTGACTGTGTGCGTCAGCGGCAGCGCCTCCGAAACAGCTCTCAGGGACTGCGGAAGGTCTCCGACTGAAAAAATCACGCCTGAAAAGAAAAACATCGGTGAAAGAAGACCTGTAAAATAAAAATTGAAATGATTGATGTTTTTGACGTATGATGTCACCAGAAGCGAAAGTACGGCAAACATGATTCCGGTTGCAAATCCGATGATCGGCGTAAAGGCGGAGTACGGAGAAGTTATGATTCCGAACGCGGCCATGACGGCAAGGACTGCGAAGGAAAAGAAAAGCCCCTTGGTTCCGGCCCAGATGATTTCTCCTGTTATCAGGTTCTCCGCAGTGACGGGGGCGGCAAGCATGCCGTCATAAACCTTGTCGAATTCAAGCCTTATGAAAGTCCCGTAACTGCATTCGAAAGCGCTTGTATACATGGCGGAAGTCATCAGCAGTCCCGTTGCCAGAAATTCAAGATATTGAAATCCCTCAACTGTGCCTGCAATGAATTTTCCGATCCCAAGCCCCACGGCGGCAAGAAAAATAAGAGGCTCCATGAACGGGGGAAAGGCGTTGCTGTAGAGATTCTTGGTGTAAACAGCGAAATGCCTGCGCCAGACCCCGCAGAGCCTCTTGTAAAGCGGCGGATATGTTGGAGTTTTCTTCATTATTCAATATTCTCAGTTTATAAAAAACCGTCCGGTTGTTTATTGCTGCTCGTTCAATTTTCTTCCGGTTGTTTTCAGGAATATGTCCTCGAGGTTGGACTGCCTCATATAATACTCCTTCCGATCCAGCATGTCGGCAATAAGCTTCAACTTGTCCATGTCATTGGAAAAAAGCCTTGTCATCTCCATGGTCTCATCAATCCTGATTCCAGTGCTGTCAATGGAGCCGCGAATGCCGTCCGGCATTTTCCCGTTTGGTATTTCGATGACATACTTTTCAATATTTTTCAGGAGATCGGACGGATGCCCCTCAATCACCCTTGCCCCTTTGTTCATAATCAGCACAGAATCACAGAGCTGGGATGCCTCCTCCATGTAATGCGTGGTCAGAAGAAGAGTTGTCCCGCCCTGTTTCAGATGTCTGAGTTTCTCCCAGATCACATGCCTCACCTGCGGATCCAACCCGGTCGTCGGCTCATCCAGAATGAGAAGCCTGGGTTCGTTAATCAACGCCCGCGCAATAACGAGTCTTCTCTTCATACCGCCGGAAAGTTCCCTGATGGCGGCCTTTTTCCTTTCTGAAAGCTCCAGGAAATCAAGCAGGAAGGTTATCCTGTCCTGCGCCTTTCTTCCGGTGATGTCATAGAAACGGGAATAGACTTTCAGGTTCTCCTCAACGTTCAGTTCCTCGTCAAGGTTATTGTCCTGGGGCACAACCCCTGAAAGGTATTTTATGGAAAGTTCGTCATTTGCCGGGTCGAAACCGAAAACATTTATTTTCCCGGAAGACGCTGAATCCCGTTCAGCCTTTCCGTAAATCATCTTCATCATGGTCGTCTTGCCCGCGCCGTTTGGACCGAGCAGGGCAAAACAGGTTGAAGCTGAAACCTCAAAGGAAAGCCCGTCCACGGCATGGATGCTTCCGTACCTTTTGCTGACATTTTCGACTGTAATGACCTTATCGCCCATCTTATGCCTCTGAAAGAATTACCTCGACACGAGTGTCCAGGCAATTCTCTGTTTCAGATTCTTCCCGTTTAAAACATTGTTCGTTAAGGGTAAATCATAAACTGATAAGTTATATTAGATGCATAAAATAAAAAGGGGAAGGTAACAAAATGTGCCTCAAGGGGAAATCTGAAGCAAAGGATAAGAAGGGCAATTTCATCTGCAAGAAATGCGGAGCCGTTTCAAAAAAGGAAAAACATCTCTGCAAGCCCAAGAAGATAAAATGAAGAATTTGGATTTTCGACAGGATAACTGGATAAACCGGATTTGAGAACTCTTTTTATTTAAAAAAGTGGAAATCCACAGGAAAGCGTGTTTTTCCCTTGAAAAACCGTAAAAATCATAATAGTTTCAATCCCTAGTTGAATGTTAAACAGAAAACAATCCAATAACTTGTTCAGGATATTCGAATGCCAATCAATTCAGATAAAACACATTTGTGGAAGGCCGATGTCGAACGTTCTATTGACTTCTACAACAACTGGTTTATTCGTTTTGCACCAGAGACTTACAGAACACAGAGGGGCACAACCACATCTTTGGTCCTTGACGCATTCATCAAAACAGATAATCTCACACAGATTGTTCCTGATATTCTTCATTCCTCTCCAGGACTGCTTCCTATTCTCAGAATGGTGACCGCTCCGCCATTGGCGCGTGATCGACTCATGGGGTTGGCATATGTTGGAAAGTCCATGATAAATGCAATGGAAGGGAAGGAAGATGAGCCGCCCCGTCTTCCGAAGCGCATGTCATCAGCTGAACTCCAAGAGAATCTACAGAAACTTTGTGATGTATTGACAGAATTGATAGATGGCGATTTGATTCCCTGGATTTCAACGGGGAAAAAGCCGTCTAAACAAGAGATTGACAGAGCCGCAACAGTAATTGCGGATAGAATGTGTGGAGCATCCTCCGATCCTATTATCAGAAATGCTCAGGAGAAACGCCAATTGGCAACTCTTAGGCAATGGCTCAATAGGAATGGTTATAGGGAGATCACCACCGAAGCTGCCAGAGACCCAAAAGCAATGCCGGTCGGCACATTCACGTTTCGTCTTTCTCTTCCCGCAGGTAAACGAAAAACAGAAGTTGAAATACCTATCGATTGTGTGATAAAGCCGCTGTCATCAAAAGAAAACGATATGCCGCTCCTGATCGAGGCGAAATCAGCTGGAGACGCAACCAATACCAACAAGCGACGGAAGGAAGAGGCGCAAAAGTTTCGACAACTGAAGGAGAAATACGGTAGATCCACTCAATTCATGCTCTTCCTCTGCGGGTATTTTGAGCCTGGCTATCTTGGATACGAAGCGGCAGAGGGTATTGATTGGATATGGGAACACCGGACAAGTGACTTTGCAAAACTGCTATCAGCAGGGCATAAAAAAAAAGTCCAAATAAGTGAACCCCCTCCAGCTTACACGGTAGAGAAATATCATCTGCAAGAAGAGCAGAGATCCATCGCCCAAAAAAAGGCGGATTCGCTAAAAAGCGCAGAAGAACGCAATAAACTGGGGCAGTTTTCCACCCCATTTCCCCTTGCATGCCAGATGATAACACAATCACTGAAACATCTTCCTCAAAATTCGCCTCTGACATTCCTCGAACCATCAATTGGCACAGGCGTCTTCTTCAGCGCCCTGGTGCATAATACAGACAAATCTCGGTTTTCCGCTGCTGTCGGATGCGAAATAGACGCAGCCTATGGTGAAACTGCAAAAACAATATGGTCGCCTCTCGGTCTCCAACTTCTCCACTGCGATTTCCTGGATTTTGCGGACAATCCGGACAATTTTGGCAAGTTCAATCTGTTATGCACGAATCCACCTTACGTCAGGCATCATCATCTCCAGCCTGATCTCAAAATCCGACTTCAGTCGTTGATCGCAAAACGTCTCGGCTTACAACCTAGTGGACTGTCAGGGCTGTATGTGTACTTCATGCTTATTGCTGATGCGCTTTTGGCCGAGGGAGCGGTCGCTTCATGGCTCCTGCCTGCCGAATTACTCTATGTAAATTACGGAAGCGTGCTTCGGGAGTACCTGACAACCCGAGTCTCGCTTTTGTCAATACATCACTTTGATCCGGACGAAGTCCAATTCGACGATGCACTGGTTTCCTCATGCATTGTCACATATCGAAAAAACAAGCCATCAGGGGAAGCTTCATGCGAAATGTCTTATGGTGGTGACTACATCAATCCCAAAGAACGTAAAACGATACCGCTTTCACAAATGCGTAGCTTGAGTAAGTGGACAATGTCGCACTTTTCGCCTACGGGCATACATACGACCGAGATTAGAATAAAGGATATGGTCACCGTCCGCAGGGGAATTGCCACAGGTGCAAATGACTATTTCATCATCGCCGAGGAGACCGCGCGGAAATACGAGATACCAAGGACTTTCCTTAAGCCAATCCTGCCAAGTCCACGGTTTGTCCATGAAGCTGTAATCGAAGCCAATCCCGATGGGACGCCGAAGGTGGACGAATTCCGATACCTTCTTGACTGCACTGCATCACCAGATGAAGTAAAACGCAAATACTCCGGCCTCTGGGCTTATCTGGAAGAGGGTGTTGCAAAAGGACTGCCAACTAAATATATCTGCGCATCACGGGATGTCTGGTATTTCCAGGAAAAGAGGGAACCGGCGCTTTTCCTAACATCATACATGGGCCGATCTAATGACAGCCGTTTATGTCCGATAAGGTTCTTTGCGAACTTATCAAAAGCTGTTGTCACAAATGTGTTTTTGAATCTTTATCCGACACATGAATTAAAGGATTTCCTGGGGCACAACAGGTCGAAAATCCTGGAGTTCCTCGATATATTAAATACCATCCCCGGCGAGTCGGTATTGCAAGCAGGACGCGCCTACGGAGGTGGATTGCATAAGATTGAACCGAAGGAGCTGCTTGAGTTGCGACTGTCATCCGCCCCCGTATGGCTTGAAAAGCTGCTTAAAAGGCAGTTGGTTCTGATATAGAGAGATAAACATCCAATGTCTATAAAACGACGCTTTTTGCACGAAGCATGACAGTATTACGTTCGCACCACTGGAGTCCAAATCTTTTTCTGGGTCAAAAGAACAGATCTTCCTCATAGCATACAGGGCTGTATGCTGGGAGTTATATCAAAAACATAGTATACTTCTTGCCAATCCGATGACACGAGAGTTGATTGACCGCGGGACACCTCTTGAACTGCAACAAATGATACAACGGGTCTTCGAAGTTCAGAACTCCGGTTGCGAGAAAGGATATAAAGACGCTAAAAGACTCAAGACCATAATGGATGCAGCGTACTTACAACATGACTACGGCGCTTTTGAATCCTTGCGCATAAAGGTCGGTGGCCCTCTCGAAATTGCTGCCACAGGGGCAATAACTCCGAACCGCAGTTCTTCTTTGCGCATTGCGAGAACACATACTTCTCAGAATCATGGTGGCAAAAATGCAGCAACAACGAGCAAGCCTTCATAAGAAGTTTGATGTCCAACTCAAATCCCTACTACTATTCACCAAGATATGATCTTTCACGCAGATTGGCCCCGTGAACCATAGTCGCGAAAGAAAGAGGATAGCAATTCATATGCGTCCCAATCGGGTAAAGGAGAGTGATTAGCTCCGCTTCCCCACACCACCTTACTATACACAAGTATCATGACTGTATCGCCGCTAGGTTCCATCCGCTCCAGAGATAGATTATTCCAGGGGAGCGTCATTGCTGTCTACGGGGTCAGGCCAGACTAGAAATTCATAACGACAAAAAACAAGCCAGTCGCATTGCTGGTCGTTTGAAAATCAATACCATAAAAGCGATATTTGGCATTAAACGGGCTGGATACTCCAAGGTATAAAGGCAAGAATGCCTGTGCTACTACTTGATGTCGCTGAGATAGTCAATCCTTTTGCGGATTTCGCACCATTTGTCTTCGGGGATTGAAGCGCCGATCACCTTGACAACTTCGGAGCCAAGGATGGAGCCGAATTTCCCGCAGAGTTCAATCGGCATTCCCTGCAGGAATCCGTACAGGAATCCCGCCTGCCACATGTCGCCCGCACCGGTTGTATCAACCGCTTCGACAACATCCGCATTTACCTTCACAGTACTTCTGCGACATCTTATTATGGAACCTTTTTTACCCAGCTTTACAGCCACGGCCTGCGAATATTCGCCAATCGCCTTTATGGCTTTCTCGGGATCCTCGTCACCGCAGAAGGCCTTCGCCTCGTCTTCGTTTGCGAAAACTATATCCACATATTTACCGAGGATGTCCGGGAGTATCCCCATTGATGCATTCACAACTCCGAAAGAGGAAAGGTCGAGACTGACGGTGCATGAGTTCTTCTTGGCAAGTTCAAGCACATGGATCATCAGGTCTTTATTGAAAAGCATGTATCCTTCGGCGTGAAGATGGGTTATGTCTGCGAAATCCGCAGACGAGATCTCCTCCATGAGCATGGTGGCGGCGGCGCCGAGATCCGTGCGCATTGTCCTTTCGGAATCAGGGGTTATCAGACTCAGGCAGCGTCCGGTCGGAACTTTTTCATTCACCTTGAAACGGGAGGTGTCGCCGCCCATCTCCTGATATCTCTCCATATAGAAGCGTCCCTGCTTGTCATTGCCTATTTTCCCGAGGAACGCCGTGTCCATGCCGAGTTCCGTAAGACCGAAGACTGTATTTGCAGAAGAACCGCCGGGCGCAGATATCTGCCTGGACTTTGTCCTTGAAAGAATCTTTTCAAGGGTCGCCGAATCCACAAGCTCCATTCCGCCCTTCTGCGCTCCGATTTCGGAGAGAAAGGAATCCGGAACATTTACCAGGACATCAAGCATCGGGGAACCGACACCGAGGATTTTTCTTTTTCTCTTAGCCATAAATTGCCTTCAGTCTCTCATATCCATGCGTTAAACATATCTTTTTCCCGCAACGGAAAAAAGATGTTACCTAGCGTAATGATTCCCGCAAAATGAATCTAGCAGCTGCAGCATGCGCATTTCATGTGCTTTGCCGCAGTCTTTTGGAGGGCGTCAACCTTATCGGTCGCCTCCCACGGGAAAATGTTTCTGCCGAAATGTCCGTATGCGGCAGCCTTCCTGTACGACCATCCGTTTTTCGACGGGAATTTGAGGCCGAGCGACTTGATGATTCCTGCCGGTTTCAGATCGAAATTGGCACGTATGATTTTCTCCAGCACACTGTCGTCCTCAAGAACGCCGGTGCCGTAGGTGTCGACATTGATGCTGAGCGGTTCCGCAACGCCGATGGCGTATGCAACCTGGACTTCGCATTTCTCAGCGAGACCGGATGCCACGATGTTCTTTGCAATGTAGCGGCTCATGTAGGCTGCGGAACGATCCACTTTGCTCGGATCCTTGCCCGAGAAGGCTCCACCGCCATGTGAACCTACGCCGCCATAGGTGTCCACTATGATTTTACGGCCTGTAAGTCCGGTATCGCCGTTGGGGCCGCCAACTTCAAATCTTCCTGTCGGGTTGATGTGGTATTTGATATTCCCCTTCATAAGGGTTGGCGGAATGACTTTTTTCGCCACTTCCTTCACCAGATCTTCAAGCTGTTTTATTTTCATGTCGGGAGTGTGCTGGTGCGAAACGACAATTGTTTCAACGCCGACCGGTTTCCCCTCTTTGTAACGGATGGAAACCTGGCTTTTCGCGTCCGGACGGAGAAAAGAATATTTTTTCGGGTTTGTCTTGCGAAGCCTTGCCAGTTCCTCGACAATCCTATGCGAGTACAGAATCGGGGCGGGCATGAGCTCTTTCGTCTCGCTTGAGGCATAGCCGAACATCATTCCCTGATCTCCCGCGCCCTGCTCCTTGTGCAACCCCTGCCCAGCGGTCACACCCTGCGAAATGTCAGGGGACTGGCTGTGTATGCAGACGAACACCTTGCAGTCCGCGTCGGAGAAACCAACGGACTTGTCCGTATATCCGATTTCCTTGACAACCCCGCGCGCAACGGCCTCCCAGTTGACTTCGGCCTTTGTCGTGATTTCACCGGAAATCACAATCAGGTCGGTCGTCACAAGAGTTTCGCAGGCAACACGGCTTTCAGGATCCTGTTCAAGGCAGGCGTCAAGAACCGCGTCTGAAATCTGATCGCACACCTTGTCTGGATGGCCTTCTGACACTGATTCCGAAGTAAACACATGATCCGCATGGATTTTACTCATTTTCCACTCCTTACATATTAATTGATTTCAGTTTCGATTTTCAAGGGAACCTTTACGATTGTAAAAAAAAGAGCCCGTAATTTAGTCATAATCACTTAATCATTCAACCGCTGAAGACAAAGTTTAAGTTAAAATCAGTCCGAAAGTGTAAATTCCCCCGGCTCTTTTGACGGTTCAGCCGCAAAGGGGATACCGAGCGCTTTAGCGGCGGTCTTAAAATGCATCTTGGCGATACAGCTGAGCCTGTCCCGTCCCAGCTTCTCAACAATATTCTTCGCAGCCTCATCGACATTTGCACCCGCGCCCTTCGGCAACACGATCCCGATCCCGGCTCCAATCTCCCTGATTCTTCTGACGAATTCATCCCTGGCGAGGATTGAAGCCGCGGCAACGGCTATGTCGCTTTCCGCCTTTGTCTTCTGGCGGAGCTCGATTTTCCGGCCTTTTTTCATCAGTGCGTTTTTAATAAGCCTTTCATTTCCAAACTTGTCCGAAAGAACCCATTTGCAATCCGGAACCTTTTCGACAATGTTCTCGATGGCACGGGCATGTCCCCAGGCGAGGAGACGGTTGAGGTTCCCTATTTTTCCGTAAAGCCTGTTATATGAATCCGGCCCTATTGCGACATTCGCAAATCTGCCGGAAACAATTTTTCTTATCTCGGCGGCAAGCTTGCTTATCTTCACGTCGTTTTTAATCTTCTTTGAATCCTTTACCCCTATCTTGAGCAACTTGTCCCTGGTCTGCCCGTCAACAAAAACGGCGGCAATGACAAGCGGTCCGAAAAAATCCCCTTTGCCGCTTTCATCAACTCCGGCATGAGGAGTAAATTTTTCCTCAATCTCCGCAGGACCGGCATTCGGGTTGCCGATTATCCCCTCATAACCGAGCCGAGCCTCCTTCAGGATTTCCGGTTCAAGCGCAAAAGTCACAAATTCACCTGTCCCTTTCCCCTGGACGGTGAGCTTGCCGCTCTT
>JBAYFV010000024.1:0-19048 GCA_041666985.1 Victivallales bacterium | reverse complement strand
TTAGTATTCAATAAGATACGCAAGCTAAAGCTTGAACTCCAACTTAAGAAATCAGCTCAAAAGTGGCAATTTTGAAATTGCCTCGGATATTCAAAATTCCAGATTCCAAGTTCCAGGCAATTTCCAAAACAGGAAAATTCAAACAAATGAGGTAATTTCAGAATTGCCGAATCCAAGGCAGGGATGGCTCTCCGAGCCGTCCGTTTTGAGGCGGCGCGTTATGGAGAACGCGCCCTACCTTCGCCAATTTTGAAATTGGCTCAAATACATTAAACGGAGGATGCAAAAAGCCCCTTCATCACCTGTCCACGAATTACCGATTAGGACAGCACCTTCTCCAAAGTTTCCCCTAAAATCTTTTTACCGAACGGCTTCTGGAGGAATCCCTTCATTCCGGCATCAAGCAGACTCTGCGCCTCGCCGTCAATGCTGAATCCTGAAATCAGCAGCACCTTGACATCCCTGTTGAGCGCCTGCATTTCAAAGAATACATTTTTCCCGCTCATCCGGGGCATCATCATGTCAAGCATGACCAGGTCTATCTCCTTCCATGCCTGACGGTAAAGCTCAACAGCTTCCAGGCCGTCCTTGCAGGTTACGACTTCGTGTCCGAAAGAAGACAGGAGTTTGGAAACAACGGTGCGAACCGTCTCTTCATCGTCAACAAGAAGTATCCTGGATTTTTTAATGGTATGTTTCAAAGAGGTTTCATGATCCGCTGATTCAGTGTCCCCGACAAGTGGAAAGGACAGGGAGAAAACAGTGCCTTCTCCAAGCTTGCTGTCCACATGGATTGCCCCGTTATGGCTTTTTACAGTCCCGTAAACTGAGGCGAGTCCCATTCCAGTCCCTTTGCCCGGCTGTTTCGTGGTGAAGAATGGTTCAAAAATATGTTCCATATCTTCATCATTTATGCCCATCCCGTCATCTGCGACACATATTTTCATGTAGTCGCCTTTTACGGCATTGCGTCTTTCCTCAGCCGTACTGAAAACATCTTCCATCCCCACCTTTTCAGTTGTGAAAACAATTTCACCTCCATTCGGCAGGGCGTCTTTTGAGTTGATGGCAAGATTGAGCAGGGCATTCTGAATCTGGGACGGATCGCCGGAGATCATCACGGGGTTCGCATTGAGTATCCTCTTGATCTCAATCCTCTTGTCAATGCTGCGCTCGAGCAGTGAAATAACCTCTTCAATGATCTTGTTTACATTTACCGGAACGGTCAGATATCTGCCTTTCCGTGAAAAAGCCAGAAGATCCCTTGTCAGATCCGAAGCCCTTCTGGCTGACCTCAGGATGTTTTCGGCATCATTTCTGAGACTTGGATCATCCAGACGGGTCTGAAGCAGTTCCGCATAGCCCATTATACCCATGAGCTGGTTATTGAAATCATGTGCTATTCCGCCTGCGAGCTGCCCTATGGCCTCCATTTTCTGGGACTGACGGAACTGGGCTTCGAGCCTGGCATTCTCCGCCTCGGCCTTTTTGCGCTCGGTGATGTCGGTGACGACATGAACGGCGCCGGCAAACTGTCCGTCCTCGTCCAGGATCGGATCCACTGCGATGTCAAACCAACCCGCCCCAGCCTGCAACTCCATGCTCTCGTGGTGCAAACTCTTACGCGCACGCATGATAGGACACCCGGGAACAGCCTGTGTCGTACCGTGAATGATCTCCCAGCAGTGTTTGCCGATCATCTCCGAACAGTGCCTGTGAAAATAAAGTCCTGCCGCCATATTCGAACGCCGCACCAGATTATTTTCATCCAGAATCCAGACAGCCTCGTTCATGGAATCGAAGGTGCGCTGCCACTCCCGCGCCATCAGGGAGAGAGATTCCTCGGCCCTCCTGCGCCCGATGACTACGGCGCTCATGATCAAACCGGAACAAGTCACCACGGTGAGGAATATCTGAAGGGACATCAAATGTTCAGTTCGAGTCTGTCCGGCAAAACTAAATATGCCATGCCCGTTCAATGTGTTCCAGATCGCTATAACCGAGAACAGCAGAAGCATGGTTGCCACGCCGGTGGAGGCAAACCTGAACACCAGCCAGATCAGCAATGGGAAAAACATGTAATTGCGCAGCAGCGGTTCTTCGGCAACGGTGAAGGGGCCAAACAGCAGCCACGCGAATGCCGTCATGATTGAAACAAACAATGCCGTTTCCGCGATCTTGTACAGGGATACAGATGAAAGAGAAGACTTGCCGGCAGCCCAGCTGACGATGACCGGCGTGACCAAGATTATCCCCAGGCCGTCAGACACCCACCATATTGTCCAAGCATTCATAAACGAACCGTGAAAGGCAATCATGGAGACAGTCGCACCCATAAGGGAGGTGACACCGCTGACCACGGTTGCCACGAACAACAGGACAAAGATCTCCGCAGTGCGTTCAAAGGTGATTTTTGATTTGCAGAAATACTCAAGCACCAATGCGCCGAGAGCCGGCTCAAGCATATTCACCAGCGCAAAACCCAGGCTGGACACCAGGGAGTAGCCACCAGTCCAAATACTCACAGCGCTGGTGACAAAGATAACCGCAAGCAGTTTTGCCCGCTGGCGTTTAGGTCTGATCAATAAAATCGCCAGCGCCAATCCGCTGGCGGGCCAGATGGAAGAAATGCCTTCGGGCTGCACCGCAAACAGAAGCCCGATACGTATGGCGAGCCAGTACGTGACCGCGACAAATGCCAGTCCGGGAATTTCCCTCCAGAACAAGGTCGGCGCCCCTGACAGCGGCGGCATGACGGAATTGCCTTCCGCAAGTTCGGGGTTCATGCCATTTTCATCTTTTCCGCCCACTGTCACCTCATGGATTATTGAAACTGGTTTTGCCCTTGGCATCCCCCGTCTTTCCTACCACAGATTACCGACTTCTTCCTGCTGTCCCCTGTCCAGCTACGCCTTTCTGATCCGTCCGCCGAGCGATGCGATTTTGAGGTCAATGTTTTCGTAGCCGCGCGATATGACTTCGGCCCTGTTGATGGTGCTTGTCCCCTTTGCGCAGAGAGCCGCGATCAGAAGCGCCATTCCGGCGCGTATGTCCGGGCTGGACAAGTCCATGGCGCGGAGTTTTGAAGGACCTGAAATGACAACGCGATGCGGGTCGCAGACAATCGCATTCGATCCCATCATGATAAGCCTGTCCACAAAATACATCCTGCTTTCAAACATTTTCTCAAAGAAGAGCACGGTTCCGCGCGCCTGGGTCGCCATGACAATCGTGCAGCTCATCATATCGGTGGGGTACTGCGGCCAGGGTCCGTCAGAAATCACGGGGATTGCATTCCCGAAATCCGGCCTGATTGAAAGACGCTGCCCGCCGGGCAGATGAATCCTGTCGCTGAAAAGTGCGAATCTCACTCCGAACCTTTCAAAGACACGCCTGATCATCCAGTAATGTCTCGGAATAGTTCCGTGAATTGTCAGATCTCCGCCGGTTACGGCGGACATTGCAAGAAAACTTCCGGCTTCCACATGGTCGCCTACGACTTCATGCTCCGCCCCGTGAAGCTTCTCCACGCCCTCAACAGTTATCGTATTCGAATCGGTGCCGGTTATTTTCGCCCCCATCTTCCTGAGGAGTTCGGCGAGATCCTGGACATGGGGTTCGGATGCCGCATTGCGTATGACAGTTCTTCCCCTGGCGACTGCGGCGGCCATCATGATATGTTCTGTCGCCGTAACACTTGCCTCATCGAAAAAAAGGTCCCTGCCCTTCATCTGGCCTGCGGAAATGACAAACGGGGGTTCATTGGAAACAAGTTTTGCGCCGAGACACTTCAACCCGTAAAAATGCGCATCAATTCTTCTTCTCCCGATATCGTCCCCGCCGGGGGGCCAGAAAGAAACTTCTCTGCACCTGTGGAGAAGCGGGCCCGCGAACAGAAGGGAAGTCCTGATCTGGTTCGAAAGTTCCTGCGGGATCTTATTGGATACAATATTCTTCGCCTGGAGTTTCAGCGTTGAACCGGAGCGTTCCGATCTGACACCCAGGGCTTCGGCGATTTTAAGCATGGCTGCGACATCCACAATGTCAGGTACATTGTGGAGGATTATTTCATCTTCGGTAAGGAGGGAAGCCGCAATCATCGGAAGTATCGCATTCTTGTTTCCGGAAAGCTTCATTTCACCGGAAACGGGATATCCTCCCTCTATTGAAAAACTGCTCATGTTCCTGCTCCTGTTCCAATCATTTCCATACGTTGTTCATGAACAACATGCTTCTCAGTATCCTGGTTGTCATTCCGCTGGAGACGTGTTCGGCATTGTTGCCGGCGGTGTAATGATTAATGGCTTTCACGATTTCAAAGGCCGATATGAAACGCTTATCCGGATTCTTGTCAAGCATTTTAGCCATGACATCCTGCAGCCAGGAATCAATCCGGGGATTTATTTTCATCGGCTCTTCGGGTTTCTTCTCCCTTATGGCGTCAATGAGTTTGTAAAGCGTATCACCGTCAAAGGGGCGTACTCCCGTAAAAAGTTCATAGCAGATGACGCCCAGGGAAAAAATGTCCGTCCTGTAATCGATCGTCTGCGCGGAATCAAAACTTTCCGGAGACATGTATGCGGGCGACCCCATGACATCACCGGTTATCGCAAATTCCGAATCCATGATTTTGCCGATCCCGAAGTCGGTGATTTTCACAACGCCGTCTTCAGTCACCAGTATGTTTTCCGGTTTTACGTCCCTGTGGATGATTCCCTGCCGGTGGACGTAATCAAGGGCGTCGGCAACCTGTTTTATTATTGAGATTTTCCGGTCGAAGTCAAGGCTTTTCTGTTTTATATGCTGTGAAAGCTGCCTTCCGTCAACATGCTCCATTATCAGGTAGGGAGACCCTTTACTGTCATCAAAATTACAGTCATAGATTTTCACTATGTTCGGATGATCGATTCTTCTGAGGATTTCCGCTTCTCTTGCAAATCTCCGTATTCTGATGGCATAGCCTTCGGGAGTGGTGTTGTTCCGCAGGATTTTGACTGCGAAGTAATTGCCGCCCTTCTCCACAAGCATTACCGTGCCGACGTTGCCGACGCCAAGAGTCCTTATGATTTTATACCCCATGAATTCCGATTCGGGACGCGAATCGTCCGGGCTGATTTTCACCCTGCCCTCAGAGAGCGCTTTTTCAATCAGCGAATACAGGAGGGGCAGTTCGACGGGTTTGGTCAGATAGTAGAAAGCGCCTTCCTTGACGAGATTTACGGCATCGGAGAATTTCGGCATCCCGGTCGTGAGGATGAAAGGAATTTCCGGAAAGATTTTCCTGCATTCCGTAAAAAACTCCTTTCCTGAAACGCCGGACATGTTTATGTTGCATATGATCAAGTCAAAATTCGTCCTGTTGATTTTATCCGCGCCCTCTTCGGAAGAATCCGCCGCCTCGACATGATATTTGCCGCTGAGCCCGGCCAGGAGGAATTTCCTTATGGCCTCCTCATCGTCAACGACCAGTATTTTGGGCAAGTTAACCGGTGCCGGCGCTGTTTTGTGATTTTCATTCATATTCCGGCTCATTTTGTGTCATGCAGCCTTTAACATTTCATGGACAATCCTGAGAAGTTCCCTGAGAGGGTAGGGTTTGTAAATGAAACGGTACCCCATGCTGTTTATATCCTTCCATCTCGACTTTTCATCGGTGTACCCGCTTGTCAGAAGAACTTTCAATCCGGGACTCGCTTTCAGAAGTTCTCCGACAAGCTCTACTCCGTTTCCGTCCGGCAAAACCACATCGCATATCACAATTTTAAACTTTGCAACATCGCGTCCGAACATGGTGCGCGCATCTCCGCATCCGGAGGCTTCCCAAACCTCGTATCCGTACTGTCTGAGGACATTGCACGCTATATTGAGCACTGCCGGATCGTCTTCAACAACAAGAACGCTTTCACCGAAACCCTTATGCCATACTTCATTGTTCTCCGTCTCATTGATCTCCCCGGTACCTCCCGATGGAAATTCGGGGAAATAAACCTTGAATTCCGACCCCTTGTCCGGTTCACTGTAAACATGAATCCATCCGTTGTGCTGTTCAACTATCCCATGAACGACAGACAACCCCAGTCCGGCCCCGTTGCCAACCCCCTTCGTGGTGAAAAACGGCTCGAAAATGTGCGAAATTATTTCCTTTGTCATCCCTGTTCCCGTATCCGATACGGAAACACATGCAAATTTCCCGTCTCTGACATTGCTTCCGGACATGACATCCTTCTTCGAGAAAACTGCGGTTGACGTCCCGATTGTCAATGTTCCACCCGCAGGCATCGCGTCTCTGGCATTGACGGACAAATTCATTATCACCTGCTGAATGTTTCCCATATCCGCATATATGTTGGGAAGTTCCTTTTCGATATTCAACTCCAGACTTATGTTTTCCCCGATAAGGCGTTTAAGCATTTTCTGCTGCTGGCCTGCAACATCGTTCAGGTTCAGTATCTGCGGGGCGATAACATGTTTGCGGTTGAATGCGAGAAGCTGGTTTGTAATGTCCGAAGCCTGTTTTGCGGCCCGTCTCACTTCGAGAAGATGGGAATACTCCGCTGAAGTTTTATCGGCATCGAGCAGGATCAGTTCGGTGAACCCGAGAATAATCTGCAGACAGTTGTTGAAATCATGGGCCACACCGCCGGCAAGCCTGCTGACACTGTCCATCCTCTGGACCTGACAAAGCTGTTCTTCGAGAATTTTCTTCTCCTGCTCAGCCTTGAAACGGTCGGTGATGTCGACATTGGAACCACGGTATCCCAGGAGTTTGCCCGAAGGGTCGAGAACGGGAACTCCATTGGTCGAAAGCCAGACAACTCTTCCGTCCCTGGACACTGCGGGATTGAGAAGCTCCCTGATGACAGCTTTTCTCTCAAATGCGTCAAATACCGACTTCTTGAATTCCTCCTTATGGATCTGGGGATGGAAATCGTAAAAATATTTTTCCCCAATCAGCTCGGGTTCATAGCCCAGAATACTCTTGCTTAGTCCGCTGACATATGTATAGAGGCCTTCGATGTCCACCTCCCATATCATTTCCCTCGCAACTTCGGCAACCTGTTCGAATCTCTGCTTGCTGATTCTCAGGGCGTCTTCCATTGTCAGGTTGCGCTGTGTTATTTCAGAGCCGGTCCCCTTCTGCACGGCAAGCTCCGGCTTACGCTCTGGAACAGGGGCATGTTTATTGCATTCAGGCATATTTACAACCCATTATGAATTTAAAAAGATTAATACTCCGGAACGGTCACTAACTCTCGACCCTGTCCCTGCCGTTGTTCTTGGCTTTATAGAGGGCAACATCCACCCTGTTGATCAATGCGTCCGAATTTTCCTTGAAATCAAATTCCGCGACGCCAAAGCTTGCGGTAACCGGAAGACCTGACGGCGTGATGTCAAATGACGTGCTGCGGATTGCTTCGCGGATACGCTCCGCAACAACAAGAACCTCATACATGAAGGCTCCGGGCAGCAAAATTATGAACTCTTCGCCACCGTAACGGCCAAAAGTGTCATAAGGCCGTAATTCCGCCAGGATTCTCCTGACAAGTTCCTTTAGCACGGCGTCACCGGCAGTATGGCCGTAGTTGTCATTTATTTTTTTAAAGAAATCAATATCGAGCATGATGACGCTTAACGGAGTCTTTTCCCTTCCGGATCATCTCAGGAGTTCCTTTTCAAGAGCCTCATAAAGCGCTCTCCGGTTTAAAATCCCGGTCAGACCGTCCGTCATGGAAAGGATGATGTGCTTCTCCTTGGCGCTCCTAAGCTGGTTCTGAAGTTCTATGATGCGCTGCCCGGCCCGGATGCGGACACCGAGTTCATGAGGGTCGAAAGGTTTTAAAATATAGTCGTCGGCTCCAGACTCCATTCCCGTTATCAGGTCTTTCTTGTCTGTTTTGGCGGTCAGCAGTATTATATATGTGTAATGATCGATTCCGGACTCGCTCTGTCTGACTTTGCTGCAGACTTCGACACCGTCCATGCCGGGCATCATCCAGTCGAGTATTGCAATCTGCGGTGCGGATTCGGAATTTTCGGAATTAAGGATATCCCAAGCTTCTGAACCGGAGCCCACCGCCAAAACCTCATATCCCCATTTTGACAGGATGGATTCAAGCATTTTCCTGGAAATAAGATCATCTTCCGCTATTAATATTTTCATCGTATTCCCGTTGTTTTCAAATTCAAGCCGTAAACATAACAACGTTTAGCAAAAATACCAAGTCAAATGCAAATCATATTTTGAGTAGGACGCAAAATGTCCCAGGCAATATTATATCTTGAAGGAAAATATTTTGTCTTATTAAAGAAACATCTATTGTTATCATGGTGTGAAAATGTTATATATAGCGGGCATTGTTACGGACATGCAGCAGAGATGAGAGCGGTATGATAAAAAACAGGATTCAAAAAGACAATGACGGAGAGGATAAAAATCCTTCCGTTCCATATTTCAAATGTATTGCTAAATCTGACCTTAATGGGAATCCTGGAATATCTGTTCCTGAACATTGCCGTAATTCTGCGTATGTTTCAAAAATACTTGCCGCCTTTCACTCGAATAGAGAAGTTTATAAGAGATATTGCGAAATCCTTGCAGCTGTCCACGATGTCGGAAAGATATCTCCCGGATTCCAGAAAAAATATTTCAATTCCTATCTGAAAGAAATATGTCCTGCTCTTGCCAACAAGTCTGCGGAAGGCTTTGAGACCAATCATGCACTCATAAGTGAATGTGCTGTCAGAGATTATTTACATGAAGATTATGATTCTTCCGCCGCCGGGGAGATAGTCGGTATTCATCATGGGAAAAGAAAAGACAAGAAACCGCATAAATACGGGATATTCGGAGGCGGTAAATGGGCTGATGAAAGGCTCAAATTCATCGGTGATTCAGAAAAACAATTCGGAAAACTCCCAAAGGACGGCGAACTTGATGTTTTGAACAGTGTTCTTCTGTCCGGTTTAGTATGCACCTCTGACTGGATCGCCTCGGATGAAGAGTTCTTTCCGCCTTCAGGTCTGCCAGACGATTCAAATCTCGAAGAAATAGCCGGAAAAGCTGTTCTTTCCTGTGGGTTCGTAAAGCCGAAAATTAAAGCCGGTCTTTGTTTTCAGGAAGTTTTTGGGTTCAAACCCAATCCTTCACAGGAGAAGTTAATTGACTCCATCAACGGCCCAGGATTATATATTCTTGAGGCCTCAACCGGCTCAGGAAAAACCGAAGCGGCATTGTTCGCCGCGTATAAACTCATGGCAGAAGGGCATAACAACGGTCTCTACTTTGGACTCCCGACCAAACTCACCAGCGACAGAATTCACAGCCGTGTCCAGGATTTCGCGGATAAAATCTGCGAAACTCACATACCTGTAATGCTCTCTCACGGTTCGGCATGGCTTAACGATGATATAATGAAGATAATAATGTCCGGAGGAAACGAGATGAGTCCGGGCGGTTCTTGGTTCTGCCCCAGCAAGAGGACACTTCTTGCCCCGTTTGGCGTTGGAACCATAGATCAGGCTCTCTTTGCGGTCATGAACGTCAAGCATTTTTTTGTCAGAGCCTTCGGGCTTGCCGGTAAAGTTCTTATTCTTGACGAAGTTCATTCATATGATGTTTATACAGGAACAATTCTTGACAAACTTGCGGAATTCGCAAAAAAAGCGGGATGCTCGGTAATTATCTTGTCCGCAACCCTCACAAAGGAAAGGAAAAAAGCATTTCTTTGTTCAAAGCTTCCAGATGACAACAGTTATCCATTAATAACATCCGAAACCAAAGCCGTTGTTAGGTCTTGCTCTTCGGAGTCTCCTCCGGAAAAAAACATCGGGCTTTCTGTGGTTAATCCCTCGGAATCTGGAAAAATCGCAGAACATGCTGTGGCAAAAGCAGAATCCGGACAGTCCATCCTATGGATATGCAACACGGTAGCTGAGGCGCAGAACCGCTTTAAATCGCTAAAATCCCTGCGGAAAGAAGATTCCTTCCATATAGGGCTTTTACACTCGCGATTCACAGTTGAACACCGAAGAAATCTGGAAGACAACTGGATGAAAAGACTCGGAAAGTCCGGGAATCGTTCCAAAGGCGCCATCCTCGTGGCAACTCAGGTTGTCGAGCAAAGCGTTGACATTGATGCGGACTTTTTAATAACAGAGCTTGCGCCGAGTGATATGCTCATCCAGCGACTTGGAAGACTATGGCGGCATTCTCGGAATAACAGGCCCTCTGAATCTCCGGAATGTATCATCATTTCCGGAAATATTGGCCCGGCGAAAAACAAGGAAGAACTTATCAATCTACTCGGGAAAAATAATTCCAAGGTTTATGCGCCATATGTTCTCTGGAAGACTTGGACGGTCTGGGAAAAACTGAAATCCATCGGCATCCCTTCCGACATTAGAAACGTCCTCGAGTCAACCTATTTGAGAAACAAGATAGATGAACCCGGTTTCATAAACGAACTTTATGAAGAGATGATGATAGAACGTGAAAAACTAAGACGCAAGGCAAGTGCAATGTTGACAGGTGTATCACTGCCAGTAGCCGATGATGATGATGACAGGGCGACAACCCGATATTCAGAGATACCGGCAATAGACTGCCTGCTCGTCAAGAAAATATTTTCAGTTAAACGCGATGAGGCCGAAATCACTTTGCTTTCAGGTGAAAAATTAAAGGTTTCGTCGTTCCAGAGAAATCATCTTGTCTCGAAGCTCCTCCATAAGAACACTTTTTCAGTGGCAAGTTATAATTTCAACGGTAACGGAAACTCATTTAAAATCCCTGATTATCTGAAAAAACATTTCTACGGAAGACTTGCTGTTCTAAAGATAGACAATGGAACCTTGTATTTAGATGAAGAACAGACAATACTACGTTATACTGATGAACTCGGAGTCCATAAACAAGACTCTATTTCAATGGAATCGAAGAAAATCATGGACTATAATAAATATGAATCCGGAGAATTTGACTATGAACTTGATAACTGGTGATTGGATACCCGTCCTCTTTGACAATCGCGTTCAAAAAGATGTCGGGCTGAAGGAACTTTATGAAAAATCCCGCGAAATTCGCGACCTTGTCCTCAACCCTGCCCAGAGAATTTCTGTCATGCGCCTCCTGATATGCATCACACAGGCCGCCCTCGACGGCCCGGAAAATGAAAAAGACTGGCTCGAATGCGAATCCCGCATTATCCCGGAATCTATAAAATACCTTGACGAAAGAATGGATTTATTCAATCTGTATGGGGGAAAACGTTTCATGCAATTCGACAGACTTGTAGCCAATGAATGGAAAGTTCTTGATAAACTTGATTTTTCCTCTCCATCGGCAAGCACTTTGTTTGAGCATAGCGCATCTTCAGAATTTATCAGGGAGCGAAAGGATGCATGGAAGGCAATAAATCTGATCACTCTTCTTAATTTTCACACAACCGGAAAGGTTGGGCAGGCTATACTTGATGAAGTCAATCTTAATCATCCGACATTTCCCACGCTATGTATCGGACATTTACATACAATACTCAAAGGAGATAATTTACTTGAAACTATTTGCCTTAATTTGTTGACCAAAAAGGAGGTTTCAAGTCTTCCAAATGGGAAATGGGGGAAGCCGATTTGGGATTATTTTCCGGCTTCAGCAACTGATAACGAAGCCATTGAAAACGCCACCAGAACATATTTAGGCAGACTTCTTCCCTTGTCAAGGCTTATCTTTTTAGATCAATCTCAGGATTCAACAAAATGCATAATCGGCCCCACGCCTAAAACAATCGAATACGAACAACTTCCTGCTTTCAGGGAGCCTTCCACTACTGTTTTAATTGGAAAAACCAACAATCTCTATTACTTGAGGATATCATCGGAGAAGCATATTTGGCGTGATTTGGGTTCTGTCCTGTTTTTATCAAGTTCATCTACTTCTGGAGCGGCTGTAACCCTCAATAAAACTTCAATTATTTCTGGAGCATCAAATAACAAAACCATTGATGTTTGGGTTGGAGGGCTCGAACTGGGAGACCAAGCCGCTAAACTTAATGATATGGTCGAATGGAATCTTTCTCTTCCCCTGAAATTGCTCGGAGAATCTGTTTTGCTCAAGTATCAACATGGTGTCGGAAAAGGGGTTGAGGGCGGAATTGCTTTAAAGAACGCCGTCAATTCTTACAGAAAAACACTCAAGATTGAAGCAGATCTAGCCCAAAAAGCCGCTTTGAAATACTGGCAGTTTCTTGACAATAAATATCAAATCCTTGTTGAGACGGCATGCGACGATACTGGCACTAAATCTCTTGAAGGCGATTGGAGGAAATTGATATACGAAGCAATGAAGCATGCCTATGAAACAACCTGCGCCCATGAGACTCCGCGCCAGATACAGGCATTCGTCACGGGGAAAAGGAATCTTCATATCGGGAAAATTGAAAATGCTAAAAAACAAAGTCTCAACGCTGTTGAGACAAAAGGAGAGGCAGCGGAATGAAACCACGGATTTATTTGGACACTTCAGTCATAGGAGGTTGCTTCGACTCCGAATTTGAGCTTGCATCAAGAACTCTTTTCGAAGAAATTGCGCAATGCAGGTTCATAGCGGTAATTTCGGAAATAGTCGAAGAGGAAATAGCTCTTGCGCCTGAAAAAATCCGTGAACTCATTGGAAATAAGCAAAAGATTAAATTTGAAGTTCTGTCGGAGAATGAAGAGACTGTCGGGCTTGCGGAAGATTATTTAAAAGCTGGAATAGTCGGCAAATCATACTTTGACGATTGCCGACACGTTGCCATTGCTTCATTTTATAACGTTGACTTACTTGTGAGCTGGAATTTCAAACACATAGTTCAGTTCGATAAAATCCGCAGGTTTAATGCGATCAACATGCTTCACGGTTACAGGCAAATTGAAATAAGAAGCCCAATGGAGGTGATTCATTATGAAAAAGAATGAAGAGTTCAAAGTTATGCCCTGGCTCAGAGGCATAAGGGAAAAACACGCGGGGAAAATAGAAGGGATGACTCCATCCGAAATAATTTCCGAATCAAAGAAACGCAAAAAAATCAAGCCGCACGCCTATGAAATCAAAAAGTATCAGGAGGAACCGAAAATTCACTCTGTTGCAGAAATCAGGGAAAAATACCGCACGGACAAGGGAGGAAAACAATGTTAAATATAGAAGAATTTCTGTCTTTCCTTGAAAATCACAAGAAAGATCGCGGGATTATGGCCGATTTGAAGCGCGGACTCAGCGAGACAACTGAATGCCGCGCCTGGCCGCACATCCTGCGATTCTGCGAACCTCGCAATGAAAAGGAAAGGAGAATCGTCCAGCTCATCGCTGCAGGATTCGCAATCCACCTTAGAAGCGGCAATTCAGGAAACATGGGCGATGCAATCAGGAAAATAGCCGGTGGAGGCGGCAAAGGGGAAAAAGGGCTTGAAACATTCGATGGACGGTTCCGTAGAATCATTTCCGCTTCGACCTCTGACGAACTATGCGATCTCCTTCCGGGAATCATGCGGGCAGCGGAAAGAAAAGGAATTCCAATTGATTTCGCCCAGCTTTACAAGGATTTACATTTCTGGGGGGAACGGTCTAAGCTGGATTGGGCTTCCTCATACTGGAGAACAGAAAAACAAGAAGAAGGAGGCGTAGGAGATGATGAAACATCTGACACGGATAATGGTTGATAAAGATGAGGCTTTAAGCCTTGGCCTTATTGACGGTTATGCCTGGCATCAGGCTTTCTGGGAAGCCTTTCCCGGACATGATGGGGAAAAGCGTTCCTTCCTTTTCAGAGTTGATGAAAAAGAAAGATTCTTCCAAGCATATCTCCTCTCTGAATTGCTGGCTGCAAGGTCTGTCTGGGGAAGCTGGGAACCTAAGGAAATCTCTTCCGGCTTCCTCAGCCACAAAAGATACTTGTTCCAACTTCGCGCAAACCCGACAAAACGCATTGGGAAGGAGACTGACAAAGGGAAGCGGATCGGAATATATAAGGAAGAAGACCTTAAAGCCTGGCTCACGAGAAAGGCAGAGCAGTCTGGATTTAAAACTGCGAATTTCGCGGTTTCAAAACCGATTGCGGAGTATTTCAGGAAAAGTGGTTCTAAGCAGAACAAACTCAGCCGGGTTGATTTCGAGGGGATACTTGAAGTCGTTGACAAAGAAAAATTCAAGAAGGCATTCAACGACGGAGTAGGCTCCGCTAAATCCCTAGGATATGGAATGCTGATTTTAAAACCAATAGAATAAAATATAAGGAGATAGAAGCAATGAAAATGATCGAAATGCACATCGTCCAGTCTTTCCCGGTGACCTGTCTTAACCGCGATGATCTCGGTTCCCCAAAGTCAGCCGTCTTCGGCGGCGTTGAACGTGCCCGTGTCTCAAGCCAGTGCTGGAAAAGAGCGATAAGATCTTCTGCAAAAGAACTTCTTCCCGGCAATTTTGCAGGGAATCGAACCCGTTATATCATTGAAAAACTTGAAAAGTCAATTGAATCCAAGGGGCAAAAAGAGAATGCCCGCACACTTGCGGTCTCGCTTGCTGATGCTCTCGGAAAAATTGACAGTATAGAGAATGGAAACGTTAAAACTATGCTCTACCTGTCTCCAATGGAAATTGAAAACATTTCCTCAGCCATCTTGGGAATGGAATATTCCGGCCCCGTTGAAACCCTGAAAAAGACGGATTTAAAAGGCAAAGAAAAGGAAAAAGCAGAAAAAGAACTCCTTAAACTCACCGAGAGAGCGGCCAAGGCTATGAAGGAGAATGTTAAAGATGCCGCAGATATTGCTCTTTTCGGGCGTATGGTTGCCGACGATCATTCCCTTACACTCGAAGGCACCTCTAACTTCAGTCATGCAATTTCGACCCATAAAGTCAGCAGTGAAATTGATTTCTTCTCGGCTGTTGACGACTTGAAACCGGAAGACACGGAAGGTGCAGGACATATAGGCACGCTCGAATTCAATTCTGCCTGTTACTACCGTTATGTCGGAATAAATCTTGATCTGTTTAGAGATAAAGATCATCTGAATCATTTTTCAACAGACGAGAGAAAGAAAGTTCTTGATGCCTTTATCAGAGCCTGCCTGATGGCAAATCCGACTGCGAGAAAAAACTCCATGTTCGGTTATTCATTCCCTTCGTATGTCCTTGGTCTCCGCCGCACCGGGCAGCCGCTTTCCCTGGCTAACGCATTTGAGAAACCAATCTTTTCGCACGACGGATATGAAAAGAAGTCAGAAGAAAAACTGAAAGAATATTTTGAATTCATGAAGAAAACCTGGAACATTTCAACGGATGTCAAGACGGAAATTCCGACACTCGGCATTGACAAATTCATCGAGAGCCTACTGAATAGCGAGGTCTGAAATGGGTAAATTCCTTAGCATGTATCTCGATAGTCCGATGCAAGCGTGGGGCTATATGAGTAAATTTGACCGCAGGACATCTTTCAACTGTCCTACAAAAAGCGGCGTAATCGGAATGCTCTGCGCCGCAATGGGAATCCCCAAGTCGGACACAGAATCACTTGCGGAACTCGCAAAACTTGACATGTCCGTCTATTCTCTTTCTCCGATGGAGAGATTGACAGATTTCCATACCGTTGGAGGAGGTTTTACTAAAGACCTGAATCCTCAAAATATCGTCAGAACAGCAAAGGGCACTATTGGGAATACTGTTGTGACTCGCCGCGAATATCTTCTTGATGCGAAATTCGCAGTCATTCTTGGTGGGAACGGGGATTTGCTCGTAAAAATAGAATCCGCTTTAAAGAATCCCAAGTGGGGTGTTTGGCTTGGGAGGAAATCCTGCATTCCCACAGTTCCAATATTCCAGGGATGCCATGACTTGATGGGGGAGGCCGTTGAATCTGCGAAAGCCGCGTTCGACAAAACTTATGGAAGATCATGCGAAATCCGCAGGGCTATCACGGAAGTTGCGGAATTCGCAGACGGTAGTGATTCTCTGATGGATGTCCCTTTGGATTTTTCCGAAGGCAAAAGAAGTTTTTCAGCCAGAAGAATTAGAGTTGAGTGAAGGAGACATATGCCTATATTTGAAAAACCTCCGCTGGAGACCCTGACTCCGGCAAAGGAGAGATGGACTCCCATCTATCTTGAACACGGGCGGATCGAAGTTGACGATTCAAGCGTCAAATGGATTGGCGCAGACAAGACAGTAATACGGCTTCCTGTCGCAACACTGAGCGCCATCATGCTCGGCCCTGGAACCACTGTCACCCACGCGGCGATCAAAGCCTGCGCGGATTCCAATACCCCTATATGCTGGGTCGGACAGGACGGTATGCGATTCTATTCCTTTGGAATATCGCCAAATCATGATAATTCCAATGCCCGAAAGCATGCCGAACTTCACGGTTCAACGAAAAAGCGCGAGGAAATCGCCAGGAAAATGTTCCTCAAAAGGTTTCCCGAAGCCGATGTTTTAGGAAAATCCATCAAGGAACTCCGTGGCATGGAAGGAATGCGAATAAAGCATCTTTACGAGGAAATGGGCTATAAATATGGTGTTTCCTGGAAGGGGCGGGATTATAATCCAAACAACTGGGAAGTGGCCGACAATATAAACAAAGCCATATCTGCGGCCAATTCATGCCTTTACGCCCTGTGTACTGCAATAGTCTGCTCGATGGGATATGTGCCGACGCTTGGATTCGTCCATGTAGCTGGAACACTCCCGTTCGTATATGATATCGCTGACATGTATAAGCCGTTTACAACTCTTGAAGCCGCCTTTGAGTCATTGTCAATAAATCCTATTGCCAAAGAAGACGAAGTGATTACTCTTCTGAAAAAGAAAATCGAGGCCAGCGAGCTTACAAGAAGAATCCCTCTGGACATAGAGGAGCTGATGCAATGACAGTCCTCATTACTAATGACACACCTCCTGCAATAAGAGGCATACTGAAAAGATGGTTCGTCGAACCCAAACCGAATGTCTTCATCGGTACCCTGAATAAACGCACCAGGGATAAAACTCTGGAATACATCTTGAGAAATGCCAAAACCCTTGGAATGCTTGTACTATCAACCGAAGATAATTCCCAGGGTTTCTCAATACGTCATTATGGCGATACGGACAGGATTCCAGTGTCAGTGACAGGGCATTTCCTTGTCGCTGAAAAATGGCAGGAAAATGAACCGACTGAAGAAAATTGCAGTTCTTTGACAAGTGAATAGACACAATATATAGTGGGTGCGTTTTATTTTTTTCAATATGTTGCTATTTTCCCCACGCCCGTGGGGATGAACCGGGGATAGCATTGTCCTGGTGGACACGCCTCCGATTTTCCCCACGCCCGTGGGGATGAACCGAATATTTAATTGGTTTTAAAACCGGACACGGAATTTTCCCCACGCCCGTGGGGATGAACCGCAAGATTGTTTATTTCAACGCCCGTGTTGACAATTTTCCCCACGCCCGTGGGGATGAACCGTCCTGTAACCGTACTGCATTGGGAAAAAGGAGATTTTCCCCACGCCCGTGGGGATGAACCGCATGCTGTTTAACCTCTCCTTTTCTCCGCTAGATTTTCCCCACGCCCGTGGGGATGAACCTCGGAAATGTACGAGACAATGTGATATGGAACAATTTTCCCCACGCCCGTGGGGATGAACCGCTGGATTACAACGCCCTGCGTGCGGATGGAACATTTTCCCCACGCCCGTGGGGATGAACCGGAGATGAACGAGGAGTGCAATATTTTGATTGAATTTTCCCCACGCCCGTGGGGATGAACCGGTTAAAAAATCAATGCGGTCTACTGCCTCCTGATTTTCCCCACGCCCGTGGGGATGAACCGTGGGTGTTCGAGAAGCACGGCGTGTTTATATAATTTTCCCCACGCCCGTGGGGATGAACCGCAATTGCTTTTGTCCAAAATTCCCCCGTGTCCATTTTCCCCACGCCCGTGGGGATGAACCGGGTTGGTTCAACCTTGATCCATGCCTCAATCAATTTTCCCCACGCCCGTGGGGATGAACCGTAGAACGACAGCTATTGATATGGTCGCCACCGATTTTCCCCACGCCCGTGGGGATGAACCGAGAAACATCCCTTTGGCATTGTTTTGAATTCAATTTTCCCCACGCCCGTGGGGATGAACCGATGGTCTTTAGTATCGCCTTGTCTTTATCCTTATTTTCCCCACGCCCGTGGGGATGAACCGACAATCCTGGTACCGTCCTCTGTAGCCGCGAAATTTTCCCCACGCCCGTGGGGATGAACCGTCCGTCAATCTTTGTGTAATCGCGCCCCTGTAATTTTCCCCACGCCCGTGGGGATGAACCGGCAACATCTCAAACACCCTTACAGGCGGGGGAATTTTCCCCACGCCCGTGGGGATGAACCGCGCAATGTCATCGGTTTCAACAATCGCCCCGGATTTTCCCCACGCCCGTGGGGATGAACCGGTTAATCTCGCCATTCCGAGCGCGGCTGGCAAATTTTCCCCACGCCCGTGGGGATGAACCGTTGGGCGGCGGTTGCTGGGGCGGCTATGGCAAATTTTCCCCACGCCCGTGGGGATGAACCGGAGTCTGGAGCAACTGAATTAACCATGGGCGCATTTTCCCCACGCCCGTGGGGATGAACCGGCTATTACGCCTCCAATTATTCCAAGCATCCAATTTTCCCCACGCCCGTGGGGATGAACCGCTGGATCGCTGACGGCTTGACCCCCGTGGACGATTTTCCCCACGCCCGTGGGGATGAACCGCATTATTGCAACGACGACGAATACGATTAAGTATTTTCCCCACGCCCGTGGGGATGAACCGTTATGGCGATCTGTCAGGAAGCGGAGCGGAGGATTTTCCCCACGCCCGTGGGGATGAACCGATTTAATAATACCGTTCCCTGCAAATTCATCAATTTTCCCCACGCCCGTGGGGATGAACCGACATACAATCAGCAGAAAGTATTGCCGACGCAATTTTCCCCACGCCCGTGGGGATGAACCAGATTCCGCCTTCCTAACTGGTTCATCAGCATCATTTTCCCCACGCCCGTGGG
>JBAYFV010000023.1:0-19084 GCA_041666985.1 Victivallales bacterium | reverse complement strand
GTCGCCATCCAGGAGGAATTCAATCTGCCTGTGATCTTCGTGGGGCTTGGAGAAAACCCGGAAGACCTGCAGCCTTTTGATCCCGAGATGTTTTCAAACGCCCTTTTCTCACATGCGAAGTAGTATGTAGTTTCAAAAATAACGGAGGGCGGGACCTTCCCTGTCCGACTGGAGCGTTGGAAAACCCGCCGCTCTCCTGCGTGTTCTTCCCTCTCGGTGTAGAGTTGCCCGTGCCGGACAAGAGGGATTGGAATCTTCGCCGGCACGGCGAACCCTGCACCGGTGATTTACTTCAACGGGATAAGGCCGAGGGTATGACGATTGGCGTGATTGCCATGGCGGGATTGATTGACGGTGTGAATCCGTGCGTGTTTGCAGGGCTTGTTTTTCTGGCAAGCCTTCTGGTCTCGTCCCGCATGGGGGGCAGGAAGATACTGGTGACAGGTGCCGCATACTGTCTCGGAAGTTTCATCTGTTATTTTCTGATGGGATTTCTTTTCGCATTTCTTGCAGTGCTGATGATTTTGTTGTAAGTTCATTTCAAAAGTGCGGATCAGGTTCTCTAGCGGTGTTAATTAATTCCAGAAACAGGAGTTTTCAATGAATAAGCTATTTGTTCCGGTCTTATTAATCCTCACATTGTGTTTTAATTCACACTCGGCCGATTTTTCCAGACTTGAAACCTTTACCGACGATGAAAAACTATGGGACATCTCCTCCGATAATTTTCTTGACGGGAGCAATGAAATGTACTTCAAATGGCTCTCCGACAAGAAAAACGAGGTCAGATACCCCGGATACAGCAACAGTCCGGGCATGACATTCCTCGGCATGAAATCATGGGAGACAATTATCAGGTTCGAAGAGGGGAAGGTCAGCCAGATTGAAATTTCAATCTATAACCGCGGCGATTCCGGAGAAATAAGCGATGAGAAAACTTTTCAGACGGCAGTCGAGGAAACCGTCAGGAAGTTGGATGAATGGAGCGGGGAGAAAGGAGTGTCCATCCAAAAGGAAAGACTTAAAATGGGCATGTATCTTGAGAAGAAGGTCTGGGTGAAGAACAACAGCCTCGCTGTTGAACTCAGGTGGAGCGCAAGCGAGCGCATCAAGACCCAGGATCTTGAAGATCCCAGGGGAAAAGACAGGAAAATAAAATTCAGGGCGGAATATATTAAAATCATCGCAGGCAAATTCGATCCGAAAAGCGACCCGAGGAAAATGGCTTCCGCTCCGAAAAAAGCGGATACCGCTTCTGCCGTAGACATCAAGCAGAACGTAAAAAAGGATGCGGACGGATTTGCCTATATTGAAAACATTCCCATGGTTGACCAGGGGAACAAGGGTTACTGCGCCGTGGCGACAGCCGAACGTATCCTCAAATATTATGGGACCGATGTAGACCAGAACATGCTTGCCCAGCTTGCGAACTCCTCCGCCGCAAAAGGAACCAGCTCCTCGGAAATGCTTGACATGCTGAAGAAAGTCCAGGCTAAATTCGGAGTATTCGTAAGAGTCCATGATGAAATCAAGATTCAGTCATTCACGGGGATGGTAAGTGACTACAACAGGCTTGCCAAGAAAGCCGGAAAGAGACAGATAACATATGGAAACAACATTGACGTTGGCGGAATTTACAATGCCATGGATCCCGAACTGCTGAAAAAGACAAAATGCGAAAAAGATAAAAGCGGATTTAAAAATTTTCAAAGCGACATCATGAAGCATGTTGACTTGGGCATCCCCCTCATATGGAGCGTAATACTCGGGATAGTCGAAGAGAAGGGACTTCCACAGGCGGGAGGCGGGCATATGCGCATAATTTCAGGCTATAACAGGGAGAAAAACGAGATCATGTACTCTGACTCATGGGGCAAGGGCCATGAGAATAAAAAGATGACGATGGATGACGCATGGACGATAACCACCGGTCTTTATTCATTCGATCCGAGAAAAAAATAAGACATGAACATGAATTCTGACTCCAAATACATGTCTCTTGCTGTTTCCCTGGCGAAACGCGCCTGGGGACAGACCTCGCCCAACCCGATGGTCGGCGCGGTTCTTGTGAAAAACGACAAGATTATAGGCAGGGGGTATCACAGGAAAGCGGGAGATTCCCATGCTGAAATCAATGCGATAAATTCCTCAAAGGGAGATATTTCCGGTTCCACGCTTTTTGTCACGCTGGAACCATGTTGCACTTTCGGAAGAACCCCTCCCTGCACCGATGCAGTCATGGCGGCTGGCATAAAAAGGGTCGTTGTCGGATGCCTTGATCCAAATCCCAGACACTCGGGAAAAGGGGTGGCTATTCTCAAGAAGGCGGGAATCGAGGTGGCTGTCGGGATAAAAGAAAAGGAATGCGTTGAACTGAACGAAGCCTTCTTTCACTGGATAACAAAAGGAAGGCCTTTTGTTATTTTGAAAATGGCGATGACCCTTGACGGGAAAATTGCAACGAAGGACGGGAAATCGAAATGGATAACGGGTTCTGCCGCACGGTTGCGGGTTCAGAAACTAAGGCAATGGGCAGACGCCATAATGGTCGGAGCTGAAACCGCAAGAACAGACAAACCATCCCTGACTGTCCGCGAATTTCGCAAAATAAAACAGCCGCGCAGGCTGATTGTTTCCAGGAAACTTACAGGAAAAGACGCTTTAAAACTGCTCTGTGAAGGGGAAAAGCCGGAAATAATAAACGCTTCCTGCAGGCAGGAGTGGATAAGGGAATTGAAACGGCTTGGAAGAGAAGGTGTTGTTTCGCTCCTTGCCGAAGGGGGGGGGGAACTTGCCGCATCCCTGCTGAAAGCCGGGATGGCCAATAAAATCGAATTCCATATCGCGCCGAAAATTCTCGGGGGCCGGAACAGCCGGACGGTTGTAGGCGGAGAAAACCCTTCAAGCCTTGCGGAAGCTTTCAATCTTAAAAACACATGTGTGAAAAAAATAGGCGATGATATCTGCGTCAGCGGATATCCCAAGGCGAAATGAGCAATGGTTTCCCGAGGTTTCAGGTTTTGAGTGAATTATAGGCATCTTTGATTGCCGCCGCAGCTTCCCTGTAGGTCTGATAGCGTCCTGAGGGTGTCCGTGCAATCATTCTATCAAGGATTTCGGAGATTTTAGGACTTACGGTGCCGGGCATACGATTTGCGACATTCGCCATTCGCAGACTGGTGACATGTTTTTTCGCCACCCCTAGCGGAGCGGTTGCGGTATAGTAGGTTTTCCTGGCAAGGGCATGAAACATCACCATTCCCAGGCTGTAGATTTCGCTGCTCATGTTTTCGGGCATGCCGCAAATTCTTTCCGGAGGCATATAAAGGGAAGAACCGTCTACGGTTTTGACATCTTTGTTTGTAGCCTCTTCAACTTTTACGCAGAGTCCGTAATCTATGATATGGGCGTTTTCGTCCCTGTCAATTAACAGGTTCTGGGGTTTGAGATCCCTGTAGAGGTAGCCGCAATCGTACATTTCCTGTTCGGCCGAAAGAACCTGAATAGCCCAGAGAAGCACATGTTTCTGCGGAATCGGCTCCGACGATTCAATAATCTGATCCAGCCTTCTGCCTTCGCAAAAATACATGGCGCTGAAATATTCATTCCCGTAACAGCCGTAGTCGGCAACAGGAGTGAGATGGGGATGACTGCCGAATGTCTTGCCTATGCCCGCCTCCTTCAGGAGGGCCTCAATCAACCGTGGATCCTCTTTCTTGTCCCTGGGGAGGATCTTCACGGCAAATTCCATATTGGGATACTTGTAATGGATCGCCTTGTAAACACTGCCCATTCCTCCGCCTCCGAGCGGCCGGTAAAGCCAGTAATCCTTGATGTTGTACGGTATGAATATCGGAGCTTCGCACTGTGTGCATTTCTCCATGGACAGCGGAATAAAGTTCATCAGGCTGAGAACGGTATGGCATGATCCGCACTCAAAACAGTTCCCGTTCAGCAGCTCGATGCTGGGTTTTATGTCGATGAGTACGGAAGCACCGACATCTTTTTTATTTGCGCCAAAAATATTCCACATGATTTTAGGACCCCGAAAGTGCAACAATTTCACCGGACGACAAATATATTTTGGCAAGTACGCATTTGCAACCCCCCTTGTTTTTCAACAGCTTTTCTAAAAATAAAACAAACCCGTTTCCCCCGTTTGAATTATGAATGCCACATACTATATTCACAGCTTTGAAAATATTTTATTTGTTCTTCGGCTAAATCCATATCGCGTCTTTATTCCTTCAACGGGGGAAACGGGGCTCTTAACAGAAATGCTGTTTTATAAAATGAAGATGGAAAAAGAAATTCAGTTGAAGATAGACGAATCCGGGCAGTTGGAAAAAGTTTCCCTGGTCATAGGCGTATACTGCGCCCTTGCCACAATCTCCATACTGTGGATCGGAGTCATCACCCCGTGGATGGGGTCTGATTCATTTTCACTTCTCGTAATACCCTATCTGATTTCCCTGATTCTTGCCGTCAATACCTGTGTGCTGGGGTTTCTGAGTGCAAAGGCGGCCCAGGAGGAGGAAGACAGAAGCCTGCTTGAGAAACGAAAGGAGAAAAAAGCGCTTGAAACAGAGGAGGACGTACTTTTCTCGGCATCAAGGACTCTCGGCAATTACAGGAGGTTTTCCCCGTATGTGATAGCCGTCCTTAATTTCATCTTGATTGGCGTGATTCTCTTTTCTTTCAAAATGGTCTGGTCTGCAAGGGTTGACATACCCGTTCCGATAAAACCCTCCCAGGCGGCGTTTATTTCCGCATTGATTGCATTTATAAGCATTTTCGCAGGAATATTCTGCGTCGGCCAGTCAAGAGAGAAGAATTTCCGCTGGCTCAGGCCTCTTGGCGGCTGGCTTATATTGTCATCTCTTCTTGGAATGATGGCCACAGTTGCCATATTCATGCACAGGTTCGACAAGCCGCTCTGGGACATCGCCATAAACAGGATGATTTTCATAATAACGATGATACTCGGAATTGAACTTTTTTTCAATTTCATCGTCGAATTCTACAGGCCGAGAACTTCGGCGGAGGAGAGGCCTGTTTTTGAAAGCCGCATCCTTTCCCTGTTTACGGAGCCGGGAGGGTTCATCAGAAACGTGGCGGACACTCTTGACTACCAGTTTGGATTTAAAGTTTCAAAGACGTGGATTTACCTGTTTTTTGAGAAATCAATCATACCGCTCATATTGCTGTGGCTTCTTGCTTTCTGGCTTTTCACATGCATATCCGAAGTAGGTCCGGGGGAAGCGGGAATCCGTGAGAATTTCGGGAGGATAATAGATGCAAAACCGCTCAGCGAGGGAATATATCCGAAGCTCCCGTGGCCATTCGGTAAAATGACCAGGGTGCCTGTGAAGAAAATCGTTGAAATTACAGTGGGGGCTGAGCTGAAAAATGAAAAAGGCGAAGTTAAGACGCCTGAGGTTGTCCTCTGGACAGTCGAGCATTACGGAACAGAAAAAAAGTTTATTGTTGCCGCAGAAAAAAAACCGACAGACAAGGAAAACCCGGTGTCCTACATGTCCGCAACATTTGCCATTCAGTATAGGGCGAAGGAAAATCAGGTGTCTGATTTCGCATTCCGGAACTACGACATCCCGATCTTCCTCAAATCCGTTTCCGAAAGGGAGATCAGCAAATATCTGGCAAGCGTTGATATCCTGAAACTGATGTCAACTGAAAGAGGCCGGGCTGTCTCCCTGCTGACTGCACGCATACAGGATTCCGCCGATAAGCTGAAACTCGGCATTGAAATAGTTTCTTTGAATCTCCATGATGTCCATCCTCCGGTTGACAAGGTTGCCCCCGCATTTGAGGAAGTGGCCAGCGCCAGACAGGAAAAAGAAGCGATGATACTCAACGCAAAGGCCTATGAAAATAAAATCCTGCCTTATGCCGAAGCCGAATCTTCCAAAAT
Organism: Victivallales bacterium; assembly: GCA_041666985.1. Lineage (GTDB taxonomy): Bacteria > Verrucomicrobiota > Lentisphaeria > Victivallales > GWF2-50-93 > GWF2-50-93. The sequence continues at coordinate 13,152 of JBAYFV010000023.1, read as the reverse complement.
AATAGCTGATGCCGAGACGGCAAGGGATAATTCCGTCAAGCTCTCTGAAGCGGAAATGATGCGCTTTAAAAAACAGCTTGAAGCCTACAGGATAATGCCCGAAATGTACAAATTGAGGACATACTTGGATTTCTTTGAAAAGGATTGCAATGAGATACGGAAAATCGTAATAGGGGATTCTGACACGAAAAACGTCTATATATTCAATTTCGAGGAAAAGGCGCGTCTTGATCTTATAGACGCAGGGCTTGGCGAAACGGGCGAACAACAGAAATAATGTAATTCGGAGGAAAATTATAATGGCTGAAACAAAGGATTCAAATATGATGTTCAAACACTGGCCTACACTTCTTCTCGGCCTGATAGTGTCCATAGTTTTTCTTCTTTCTATTTTCACATTCCAGGTTAAATCCACGGAAACAGTTGTTGTCACAACTTTCGGTAAAATTTCCGGGGTCAAGGATGCGGGGCTTCACTTCTGCTGGCCGTATCCTGTCCAGCAAATCCACCGGTTTGACAACAGATATCACTGCTTTGACGGCAACACCGGGAAGATAGAGGAGACAAATACCGCCGACGGGCAGCCCGTAATCGCAGAAATATTTGTGGTTTACAAGGTGGCGGATCCGCAGAAGCTTTTCAGAAGCCTGGGTGGAATTCCACAGGCGGAGGACAAGCTCAACAGCCAGATGAGGACTGTAAAAACCGGAGTCTTCGGGAAATATAAGTTTGATGAACTTGTCAGCACGGATCCTTCAAAGATGAAACTTGATGAAATAGAACAGGAAATGGAAAAAGCCATTGCACCCATAGTTCTCGGCCAATACGGGATAGAGGTTGAATATGTCGGAATAAAAACACTGGGTCTTCCTGAAAAGAATACCGAGAATGTTTTCAACCGCATGAAAGCTGAACGGAATGTTGTTGCCGAACAGTATCGCGCCGACGGGAAAAAAGAGGCGCAGACCATGAAGAACCAAGCCGACAACACCCGCAAGCTGAAACTTGCCGAAGCCGAAGCCCAGGCGAAACGGATAAAGGCCGAAGGCGATGCGAAAGCCGCTTCATATTATGCTGTATTCAAGGAAGAACCCGAACTTGCGGCATTCCTGAGAAAACTCGAATCCATGCGCAAGATACTCCCGGGCAAGACAACTCTTATTTTAAATACGAATTATGCTCCCTTCGATTTGCTGAAACTTGACCAGAATCTGAAAGCCGAAGAAAACAAAGAAAAGAAAAAATAACATCCCAGGTGATTTGAATTATGCCGGAATCTGATAAACACAAGCATGTGGGGAATGGCGACAACAGTCATTTCAGTGCCGGAATGACTGCGCTGACAAAGGGGCTTCATATCTCTTTTGTAATCCTTTCATGCACAATCGCGTTCATGTTAATCTGGTATTTCACCTTCGGGGGATACTTCACTGTTAACCCGCAGGAAAACATAATTGTCGAACATTTCGGAAGAGTCGGTACGCTGTATAAGGAGGGTTGGCACTGGACGTTCCCTTATCCGGTAAGCAGGATTATCAGAATTCCCGTCAGCAAACAGACGATCACGTTATCAACCTACTGGCACAAAGCCGACGTGAAAGCGATAAAAAATGAGGCGCCGGCCGGCGGCAACACTCTTGTCCCGGGTAAAGACGGCTATCTTCTGACCGGGGATGCGAACATTATTCACACGGAATGGGAACTGATATACACGATTACAGACCCCATGAAATACTTCCTGAAATGCGTATGCCCTCCGGAGCCTGTGCGTCCGGATGAGATGCTTGTTAATCCTGAAACCGGAAGAATTATCGGAACACGCGGCCCAAGGACTCTTATCCAGTCGCTCTTGGAAGATGAAGTCATAAAAATCACTGCAGGCCAGCATGTGGACTCTGCGCTTTACAAGAAATCTTTCGACTACATGGACTACGTGAGAAAAGCTTTGGAAAAATCGATAGATAGATGGGATATCGGTGTGAAAGTTGAAAATGTCAACCTCAAGAGCAAAACCGCACCCTTGAATACCGTGCCTGCGTTCCAGGAAGTCATTGAGGCTGAACAGCAAAGCGCAACTGAAAAACAGAATGCCCGTGCCTATGCGGTGACTGTCGAGGGAGAGGCGGAGTCAGACGCCTCAAGAATAGTGGCGGATGCGAAAGTTTACAGGATTGAGATTGTCGCCAATATCGAGGCGGAACAGACTTATTTCAAAAAGATCCTCGAAGAATATAAAAAGAATCCCAAGACTGTGCTCATCTCGCTTTATTCGGACACTATTTCAAATCTGCTTGAGAACGTCAAGGAAAAATATATCCTCCCTGAAAGTGCGGATGGCAGCCATGAAGTCAGGATAATGCTTAATCCGGAACCCAGGTATCAGAAAAATGAAAAGAAGCAGAAGGAATAATAAAATATGCCTGATATGACCGCTGAGAAAAAGGTTTTTGACGCCCACAGCGAGATTTGCGGCTGCGATCATCATGATCACGGAGCGGGTGGAATCGGGCATAACCGCAGCTTGGGGCGTCTCAGTGTCGCCCTTGTCGGCGGCTTTTTCACACTTAATTCATATATCTTGACATGGGTTCAGCCGGATCAGCTTTTCACAGCTGAACTCAGCGCCATTTTCGGAGCTGTTATTCTGGCCCTGCCTATTTTTATCGTTGCATTCAAAGACCTTGCAAAAGGCAAGGTTTATATGAATGAACTTGTTGCGCTTGCAGTGCTTGCCGCACTTGCGGGGGGCGATTTCAGGACAGCAGGCATAATTTCCTTCTTTCTCCTCATCGCAATCATCATTGAATCGAGAACGGCGAGCGGAGCTCAGCGTTCGATCGAGGAGCTAATCAAACTTACACCCAGGTCCGCCAGAAAAATCATGGAGGGGGAGGAAATAGACGTAGATGTCCTTTCACTCTCAATCGGGGATATTATCCGCATCCGTCCCGGTGAGAATTTTCCGGTTGACGGAGCAATTGCAAAGGGAACAAGCACTGTCAATCAGGCATCCATAACCGGCGAATCGCTCCCGATAGACAAAGACATGGGCGATGATGTCTTTGCCGGAACACAGAACCTTACAGGCGTTATTGATGTCAATGTCACAAAGGTTGGAAAAGATACGACCCTTGGAAAAGTCAAGGAAATGATTCTTGCGGCTGAAACAAGCAAGCCCCCGATTGTCAGAGTGATTGACCGTTATGCCGGCTATTATACGCCGACCATACTCATGATAGCAGGTCTGACATGGTGGTTTTCAGGCGGCGACATGAGAAATGTCATTTCTGTTCTCGTCGCATCATGCCCGTGCGCCCTCGTCCTTGGAGCCCCCTCTGCGGTCATAGCCGCCCTTGCAGCCGCAGCCCGTCTTGGAATTCTTATAAAAAATGTATCCTATCTGGAACTTGCTTCCAAAGTAAGGGCGGTCATATTTGACAAAACAGGAACCCTGACCGAGGGAACACTTTCAGTCGCCAGGCTTGCTCCGGCTCCGGGAATTGAACCTGCGGAACTTCTTCAAATTGCGGCCTCCATGGAAAGCCACAGCAACCATCCGACGGCAATAGCCCTTCAGAAACTTGCAAAGGACGCTCAGTTGTCGCTGACTGAAGCTGAAAACTTTGGAGAGGTTCATGGAAAGGGAGTGGAGGCTGTGCTGAACGGCAGAAACGCGATGATTGGGAGGGCCGGCTGGCTCAGGACGCTCAATATTGATCTTTCTCCGCTTGAGCTTCCTGAAGAGACTAATTACGGCGCAATGAGCATTGTCTATGTAGCCATTGACGGAAAGGCCCTCGGCTGGATAGGGTTCAGGGACACCGTAAGGAAAAATGCCGCTGAAACCATAAGTTCGCTCAAGGACGTTGGAGTCAAGCATTGCTCAATGGTTACGGGCGACCGCAAATCGGTGGCGGATCTCGTGTCCGGGGAGCTTGGAATTGAAAATGTCAGGTCCGAATGCCTTCCCGACGACAAAGTCGAATATGTGAAAGAGGTAAAACACAGTTACACAGTTGCAGTCGTGGGGGACGGGATAAACGATGCTCCCGCCCTTGCCGCAGGCGACCTTGGAATTGCGATGGGCGCAATCGGGAGCGATATTGCAATTAACAGCGCATCAATTGCCCTGATGACAAATGACCTGCGCAGAATTCCCCTCCTCATAGAGCTGTCAAGACAGTCCGGGAAAATAATTAATCAGAATTTACTGATAGGGTTTGTATTCATTGTCGGAGGAATAAGCCTCTCCGTATTCGGGATGCTTCCTCCAATCATAGCGGCTGTCCTTCACACGGTCAGTACGACAATGGTTCTGTTCAACAGTGCGAGGCTGGTTCGCATGGGCGAAGAGCTGACACTGACAGAAAGCTGATTTGGGCTTGACGGAACAAAACCGTTTATAAGCTGTCTATATTGTTTGATTGCATTTTCAAGGAATTTAAAATTTCTAAAACAAAGGTAGGGAATAATGAAAAAAGAATTATGTCTGATGTCCACGTTATTAGTCCTCTGTTCCTCATACAACTGTGTAAATGCGGATGAGAAAACTGCACCGCCTGCGGCACCCGCAGCAACCCCCGCAGCTCAGGCTCCCGCTTCGAAGCCGGAAGCGTTTATCAATACGACGGCGGCAAAGCCCGCTGCCGAAAATGCTTCAAAGGACGCAAATGCAGACCCGCTCGCATTCCTCCCGGATCTTGTCGCCAAAATCGGCGATGATAAAATCACAAAGGCGGATATTGTGGGCGAATTCAAGCCTGTCATCTCAATGATGAAGGAAAGCGGACAACTCAACACGATTCCTGCGGAAATGTGGAAAACAGAAGTGAAGAAAAGAGTTAACGACATGATTGCCGCCAAACTTCTTCTCAAGCTTGCGGAAGCCGACGGATACAAGCCGGATGCCGCCAAGGCCGAAGAGGAATTCAAGAAACTCACGGCCCAGGTTCCTCCTGAACAGCTTGCGGAGACACTTGCCAAGCAGGGTATGACAACCGAGGCAATCAAAGGGAGAATCGCAATCGGTCTTGCAATTCAGAAATGGATTGAGGACAAGGTTGCCGCAAATATAAAAGTCTCCGACGAGGACGCAGAGAAGTTTTACAATGAAAACCAGGAACGTTTTAAGAAACCTGAAGCGGTCCGCGCATCCCACATACTTATAAAAGCCGATGAAATAGATCCCGCAAAAGCCAAGGAAATGACCGACGAACAGAAAAAGAAGGCGTCTGATGAACTGAAGCAGCAGGCTCTCAAAAAGGCCGAGGACATACTTGCCAAGCTGAAGCAGGGCGGGGATTTTGCGAAACTCGCAACTGAGAACAGCGCGTGCCCCAGCAAGGAAAAAGGCGGCGACCTTGGCTCATTTGAAAGAGGGAAGATGACACCGGCATTCGAGAAATCGGCATTCTCCCTCAAGCCCGGCGAAATGAGCGATGTCGTTGAAACGGAATTCGGATACCACATAATCAAAACTACCGAGAAAAATGATGCCGGAATTACGCCCTTCAAGGATGTCAAGGGTTTTCTTGTCGAAGGCCTGAAGAAACAGAAAACCTCCCAAATCATTCAGGAAAAGATTGAAACCGAGAAAAAGAATAAGAAGGTTGAACTTTTTGTCTGATTCAGGCGGATTTTTTTTCAAGAAAACTTTGAATTTTAATTCAATACGTATATAATTACGGTTCTGCTATTAAGAGAACCCAATGTAATTTCAAGTTAAAGGAAGGATGTAGAAATGGCTGTAAAAGTTGGAATAAACGGATTCGGAAGAATCGGAAGAATGGCGTTCCAGGCGATCTGCGACCAGGGACTCCTCGGAAAGGAAATTGACGTAGTTGCGGTTGTAGATGTTTCAACTGACGCAAAATACTTCGCCTACCAGATGAAGTACGATTCAGTCCAGGGAAAATTCAAGCACAAGGTCGAAACATGCAAGAGCGACGCCTCCAGGGAGGAAGACGACATAATCATTGTGAACGGCAACAAGATTAAATGCGTTATGGCGACAAAAACACCTGATCAGCTTCCCTGGAAAGAACTCGGGGTTGAATACGTTCTTGAATCCACAGGCCTTTTCACAGATTCAGAAAAAGCCAAGGGGCATCTCGCCGCAGGCGCAAAGAAAGTCATACTTTCCGCTCCCGGAAAAGGTGAAGTCAAGACAATAGTAATGGGCGTGAATGAAAACGAATATGATGCCGCAAAGCACAATATCGTTTCAAACGCATCCTGCACGACAAACTGCCTCGCTCCCGTTGTCCATGTCCTCCTCAAGGAAGGCATCGGCATTGAGAAAGGCCTTATGACAACCATCCACGCATATACTGCGACACAGAAGACAGTTGACGGCCCGTCCAAAAAGGACTGGAGAGGCGGACGTGCCGCCGCCTGCAACATAATTCCCTCGTCAACCGGCGCAGCAAAGGCGGTCGGTGAAGTTCTCCCCGCGACAAAGGGAAAACTCACAGGCATGGCGTTCCGCATTCCGACACCTGACGTTTCAGTTGTAGACCTTACCTTCACGGCCGGACGCGACACAAGCATTGAAGAGATTGACAGTCTTATGAAGAAGGCTTCCGAGACATATCTGAAGAACATCCTTGGATATGCCAATGAAGAACTTGTTTCAACAGACTTCGTCCATGACAACCGCTCTTCGATCTATGATTCTCTCGCAACCCTCCAGAACAACCTGAAGGGAGAAAAGAGATTCTTCAAGGTCGTTTCCTGGTATGACAATGAGTGGGGATATTCCAACAGGGTTGTAGATCTTATCAAATTCATGGCTAAAAAGAAATAATCTGGCCTGATACGAAATTTAAACGGCAGGAAGAAATTCCTGCCGTTTTTTTATCTTCAAAAATAACACCCGAATCAGAAGAAGCATTTTGGAACTGAGAAGAATACGGGAATCACTTTCCCCGCGTGCAGTATATTTACGATCTGTATGCAGATGTATACTGAGAAAAAGCCCATTGCATCAATGAATGCGATTTTATACTTTTTGACATTAACGCTGTAGAATTCAGGTTCTTTAAGCTTGAACGGATTTGGAATGAATCTCGGCACATGCTTCATATAGTTCAAAAACTCATCTCCGTGCACTTCGACCAGTCTTTTCTCCTCCCCTATGATCACAAAAGGATAATAGATGATGAACAGGACTATGATCAGTCCGATGATCAGGAGGTTTTCCGTAGCCAGCCCCAGTCCTATGGCGCCGAAAAAACTGAAGAAATACAGAGGATTGCGAACCATCGAATAAGGGCCTTCGCAGATAAGGTTCTTTGTCTTGTTGCCTGCGATGTACAATGCAGACCAGAGACGTCCCAGAATGCAAATGCCCACCAGGAGACCTCCCAGAGACTGGAAAAACAGGAAATGATAGGGTTTATCCTCCCATGAATGATCGCTGAATAAAAAAATGGCGGTGATCAGAACAACAAGAATACGCGATAAAAGTATTCTCTTCTTCTTAATGAAATTTAACATTTGCTTGAATCTTCCTTTTGTAAGGTGTAAAAAATACTGCTCCGTTTCAAAAAAACAATTGGATTAAAGAAGTCCGGGTAAAAACCGTACCCTGGCGGCAATCGGTTCCAATGCCGGATGCGCAGATGCGGATTGCAGAAAATTGTCGAGGAAATAAGCATGGAACAATGAGGCGGACTGTGCTATCTTTAGCGGGAGTCAGTTGCAGAATTGCAAAACGTGAGTTTTGCAATCAGTTCAATTATAACAATACGGCGGGGATATCATGCCATCCATAACATTTGAATGTCCTGATTGCAAGAAAAATATTATTGCCGACAGCAGCCTTTGCGGGAATGTCATCATCTGCAAGGACTGCGGAAGCAGCGTGATAATCCCGATTCCGGGGATTCAGAGGGGATTGGAAGTAGGCGGATTCCTGCTGAAAGACAAGCTTGGTGTAGGGGGGATGGGCGAAGTCTGGCTTGCCTACAATGCGACAATGGACCGGCATGTCGCCCTCAAAATACTCTCCCCTAAATTCACTTCGAACAGGGAATTTCTCGACAGGTTCATCAAGGAGGCGAAGAATTCCGGAAAACTCAATCACCCCAATATCGTGACAGCATACCATGCCGGATCCGAAAACGGCATCTATTATCTTGCGATTTCCTATGTTGACGGCAAGAATCTCAGGGACAGGATTGACAGCGGGGGGATGATTCCCGAAAGAGAGGCCCTGCTAATTGCAAAATCCGTAACCGGTGCGCTCCGGTACGCCTGGGACGAGTTCAAGATTGTCCACAGGGACATCAAGCCCGCAAATATCATCATTGACAAGAAGGGCGTAACTAAAATCCTTGATCTGGGAATATCGAAGAGTCTTGACGAAGACAATTCGCTCACGGTGACGGGCACATTTGTCGGAACCCCCTTTTACATGAGTCCCGAACAGGCGCTGGGTGACAAGAATATTGATTTCCGCGCGGACATCTATTCTCTTGGTGCGACGCTTTACCACATGCTTACGGGCACTGTGCCTTTCGACGCCAGCACGGCGATGGCGATTGTTTCCAGGCATCTCAGGGATCCTCTTCCGCCTGCGAGCGAGAGGAACCCCGCGCTTTCCAGACAATGTTGCGCCCTCCTTGAAGTGATGATGGCGAAGAAAAGGGAGGAAAGGCAGCAGAGCTGGCTTGAGGCCGAGAATGATCTTGATCTCGTACTGAGGGGGCAGTATCCGAAGACTCCGCTTCCGAAAAACGAAGAGGGGAACCGGGTTTACCCGGTTTCCGCTTCCGGGGAAATCGCAACAATGAGGGCCGCAGCACCGCAGGATAAAACTGTTATCGCCAATACGGAAGACAAAGAGGATTCAAAGCCTGAGTCCGTGGCATCAGGCAAGGGAAATGAAGTGAAGTCAAAGGCCGAACCGCACAGGACGAAAAACCGGATTCCCTTCGGGCTTCTACTGATCATTCTCCTTTTGCTCTCTTTCCTGACATGCGCCGTGGCGGGAACCGCTTTCATCCTCTGGAAGAAATATGCCCCGCATGGCGGGAAAATCAGTCCAATTGAACAGATTAAGAATTTAAATCAGGTTCCAAAAGGGCGCGGAGCCGAGGAACCCACAGAAAAAGAGCTGCAGGAATTTCTTGCAAAAGAGGGCATGACAAAGAAATCCGCGACAGACAAGAAGGAACAGTCGCCTCCGGATAAAAAAGAGGAGAAGCGGGAAAAGCCCAGGTGGTAGGTTCCCATGGCTTTTCAGGAGAATAATTCCATTGTTTTCCTGAAAAACCATATCTTGATATTTTGAATATAAAGATTATCTTTGCCGCACGAAAAACGCTTATTGCATAAAATCAAGAAGAATGTCATGAAAAGTCATAGGAAAGAACTGGTTTTCAATATTCCCTCCCGAAGGGCGTTTATCAATATTACCGGTGATCTTGAAGAGGCGCTGTCCGAATCAGGAATCAGGGAAGGGCTGCTGCTCTGCAACGCAATGCATATCACCGCCTCGGTTTTCATCAACGACGACGAGTCGGGTCTGCATCAGGACTATGAGGACTGGCTTGAAAAGCTTGCCCCCCACGAACCTGTGAGCGCTTATCGGCATAACAGGACCGGCGAGGACAATGGAGATGCGCATCTCAAACGCCAGATAATGGGGCGCGAAGTCGTTGTCGCCGTCACCAAAGGGCGTCTTGATTTCGGACCATGGGAGCAGGTTTTCTATGGCGAGTTTGACGGATGCAGGCCCAAAAGGGTGCTTGTGAAGATTATTGGCGAATAACCTGTCTGGAATCAGTAATAATGCGTTTTCAATGCCCATTCTGTTCATTTACCCTCAAGGATATCGGGATGCCGAACCTCGGGGACAAGGTGCTGTGTCCGAACTGCGGACACCAGCCGTTTATTCCGACGGATCCCTACGGTCCCGGCAGGGTCATAGGGGATTTCATCATCAAGGAGAAGATAGGGGAGGGGTCGATTGGCACTGTTTATTTCGCCCAGCAGATATCGCTGGACAGAAATGTCGCACTCAAGGTTCTCTCGGAAAAATATACGAACACCAAAGGCATGGCTGCTTTTCTGGCGGAGGCCAGGGCTGCGGCAAAACTGAGTCATACCAATCTTGTTCAGGCGCTGAGTGTCGGTGAAGAGGAGGACGGCACATGCTATATGGCAATGACCTATGTGCGCGGTGAATCCGTAAAGAGCAAGATAAAAAGGGAGAGGAAGCTTGAGGTTGACGAATCCCTCCATATAATCCAGCAGATTGCGGAAGCTTTACATTTTGCGTGGGAGGAGGCGAAGCTCATCCACCGCGACGTCAAGCCGGAAAATATAATGCTTGACGAGGAGGGGGTTGCGAAACTCACGGATCTTGGCCTTGCGATGCAGCAGACCGACTGGTATCAGGGAATGGAGATTTCGGGAAGCCCCTCCTATATGAGCCCCGAACAATTTATCGGTGACAAGCTTGACACCAGAAGCGACATCTACAGTCTTGGAATAAGCCTGTACCAGATGCTGTCCGGCCGGCTTCCGTTTGATGCGAGCACTTTGAGCGCAATGGCGAAACAGCATTTCTACCAGAAGCCCGTCCCCCTTTCTAAAATAGACCCGCATATCCCGTCCAAGGTCAATTCCCTTGTCAGGAAAATGATCGAGAAGCATCCGGACAGCCGTTTTCAGAATATGGATGAGCTTTTGCGTGAAATCTGGGAAATCAGGCAGGTGACTGCTCCAGATAAAGATCTTGTTCCGGATGTCCATACCGTGTCCATAAGAAGGCTTGACTACACGCCGCAGATAGAATCGAAGGAGAAAAAGGAAAAGCTCAAGCTTGAGGAACTGGAAAGCAAAAGGAAATCCGGCGTTTTCATGTCAGTTTTGGCTTTCGCCATACCTGTTGTCCTGCTGATAGCCGTTATAATCACAGGTGTAATCTACGCCAATTCAAGGGCGATGACGGCTAAAACCAGGCTTGTTGATGATTTTGCCGCCATTATCAAGGAGCCCGGGACTTATTCCCTGGAAGACCTTGATAAGAAATGCGAGGAGATAATCGCCTACTTCGGAAACACCCGGAATGAAGCGGAGAAGACACTGATTCTCAGAATGCAGGTCTGCAAGATCGGCATTAGCAATATGAAGCTTGAGAAGGATAACAAACACTATGTTCTCGTGGCGCAGCAGCTTCAGAAGGAAAATAAGAGGATTCAGGAAAGGCTTGAGGAAATCACTCAGGACAGGGACAATTTCAGGGAGTCGCTTGCAAAGAAGAGGGAGGAATTGAAAAGCAAGGATGACTATATCAGCAAATTCGGCCCCAGTTCGGCTCTGAGGGAGAAAAACAAGATTAAAAAAGATTACGACGACTTGAAGGAATACACAGACAAGGTCATAAAAGAATTTGAAAGTTCCATTAAAGAGGCCGTACGTCTTAAGTTCTATGCCATGGTCTCGCAGTCAAGGTTTTCAGAGGCTGCTGAAATGCTCAAAAGCTTGTCATTGTCCAGTCCTGAAAAAGACAGGCCTTGGTTTGCGGTAAAGACTGCCCAGGTTGAAAGAATGGACAGGATTCATCAGCTGCTCGCCAACAGCGGTACAAAACATTCGGGTGTTCAGCTTGAAGAGGGAAGGCTGGTAAAAGCCGCCAACGGCGAACTCGACATACAGGATGTCAGCGGGATGATTTCGGTCAGGAAATGGAACACCTTGAGCGTCAATAGCCTGTACTCGGTCGCCAAAAACGAATTCAAGGATGTGAATGAAAACATCATTAAAACGGATATCTCCATAATGATCGGCCGGCCCGGAGAGGCGAAAAAGTTTCTGATGAACGATCCGGAAGTCAATCTGCTGTGCATCGCAGTTTATAAAAATGCCCTGGACAGTATAAGATACCTTGCTCCCGGCGATAGGAAGAAAGCCCTTCTCAAAGCACAGACGCTATACAGGGATTTTGAAAATGTTCCGGGATTCGAGGGCTGCAAGGACGACCTGATTGCGGTTTTCGGAAAAGATTTCTCTCCTGACGATGACACTAAGAAACCCCCCTCCTCGGTAATCGCCCTCCCTTCCACGGTAGAGTCGTAAATATCCAATCAGCATCCCCTGTGACATCCTTATATCCAAGGAAATTTATCGCGTTATGTGCTATCTTACCGGGAAAATGAAAATACGGGGTGAAGATCATGGTGAGATTGTTTAAAATCATGTTATGGCTGGCCGGAATATTTGCCATGCTTTTAATTCTGGCGGTCGGAATACTTTGCTGTCTGGCATACAGTGCGATAGATGAAAGGCCCTTTGATGTTGCCGTAAGAATACCGGATATGAATGCCTCTGCTGGCGTGTATAGGAAACTGGATGTCGCCGGCACTTTAATGTCCGCTTTCAAGGGGCGTAAAAAAGGCGAGGGCGCCGACAAGGCCAAAACGGTGGAATTAAACGAGAGGGAAGTCAATGCGATGATAGTCTCCGCCCTTGTTTTCGCGGAACAGGCAATGCCTGAAAAGGGTGGTGAAAAGGAACTCCGGGACGCTTATTTCTCCGAAGGGGCCTTTACGGTTCTGCTGTCCAAAAAGATAAAGTTCAAAACGCCTTTCGGTACCTATCTCAATCTGAAGATAACATTTGTGCCGGGAATTCGGAACAGTCATTTCATCGCGGAGGCAAGAGGAATAAAAGTGGGCTCCCTGGACTTTCCGGTTTCCTCCCTTAAAAACAAGATTGACGGAGAGCTTTACAATATTGAAAAGTCTCCGGACGGGCAGGCTGTTCTTGACATTGTTTCCGAGCTCAAGGTCGAAAAGGGGAAAATGACAGTTGTCTACAGTCCGGGAAAGTTATTGAAATACATGATGAAAAAAGGGCTTGTGGATGGCGGCGGAATGATTGGCGGCGGCAGCGGTTCCCTTTCCGGCAAGGAGTGAGGGGGCGGTTAAACCTCGATATTTTCTTCAATGCAGCTTTTGATGACAGGGGGGAATCCCGGTATTGCTTCTGTAAATGCCCCCGTTTGGGAATCAAATCCCATGAGGTGATTTCAAAATTACCTTGAGCCGATTCAAAACTAACGGAGGGCGGACTTTCCAGTCCGCCATTTGAGTTAGATTTCCGCGGGTAAGAAAACCCGCGCTCCTTTAAATTTGAGTTTTG